>CAYWBS010000156.1:0-6888 GCA_964456215.1 uncultured Hyphomicrobiaceae bacterium | reverse complement strand
GGCGCCGCGATGGCCGCCGAGTTTCCGAACATCAAGACCAATCAGTTCCACGTCGATATATTGACGGCGCATTTCGTGCAGAACCCGGATTGGTTCGATGTCGTGGTCGCAAGCAATCTCTTCGGCGACATTCTTTCCGATCTCGGACCGGCGACAACGGGGACCATCGGCATCGCGCCGTCGGCGAATATCAATCCCGAAAGGAGCTTTCCATCCATGTTCGAGCCGGTTCACGGCTCGGCGCCCGATATCGCGGGCAAGGGGATCGCCAACCCGATCGGACAGATCTGGTCCGGCGCGATGATGCTGGAACATCTCGGTCACGCCAAGGCGGCGGGGGCCATCGAGCGGGCGATTGAGAAACTGCTTGCCGCGGGCGAAATTCTGACCCCCGACATGGGCGGCACCGCCAATACCAAGGAGCTCGGCAGGGCGCTCGCCGACCTTATCAAGGAAGAAGCTTCCGTGGCCGCTGCCGCCTAGGCGGTCTTTTATCGGGCCGTCGCACTTGTCTTCCGGTCGATTGCATGACGGTCCGGCGATGAAGGCTGTTTCCGCCGCCCGCCGTCAAACGGCGACGCCGGCGCTTTCGAGACAGGCTTGTAGACAAATGGAGAGGGGGCGTTCATCGCCAACCCTCCCTTGCATCGATGCGCCGCCGCAATGAAGCCGCCTTTTCCGCAAGATTGAGAGAACGCCGAGGGGCGGGCGGTGCGGGGGTTGACGAAAGGCAGGAGTAGGGCAGAGTGGCCGGACCATAATGCGCGGAGGACCATAAATGATGCGTGGATTGACAATCGGGCTGTTGGGGATGGCGCTCCTGCTCGGAAGTTTGTTTCGGGCTGATCCGGCTTGGGCGACGCCGTCCTCATGCAGAAACACGGGTAATTTCTCGCACTGGCTCGAAGGTTTCAAGAAGGAGGCGCTGGCGAACGGCATCTCGCGGTCGACGGTCCGGGCAGCGCTGTCGGACGTTTCCTTCGATCCCCGTATTATCAAACTCGACCGCCGGCAGAGTTTTTTCTCACAGGATTTTCTCGAATTTTCCAGCAAGCTGATTTCGAAATACCGGCTGAAGCGGGGGCCGCAGCTGATCAGGAAACACCAAAGATCATTTGCGCGGATCGACAAGCAATTTGGCGTGCCGGCCCCGGTTATCGTCGGGTTATGGGCGCTCGAAAGCGATTTCGGCGCCAATATGGGCAAGGATCGCTCGCTCAGGTCTCTGGCCACGCTCGCTTATGATTGCCGCCGGCCCGAGCTTTTCGGGCCGGAGTTGATGGCGGCGCTGAAAATTATCGACCGCGGCGATCTCAACCCCTCGGAAATGATCGGATCGTGGGCGGGCGAACTTGGACAGACACAGTTTCTGCCGACCCATTATTTCAACCATGGCGTTGACTTCGATGGCGACGGACGGCGGGATCTCATAAAAAGCGTGCCCGACCTGCTCGCCTCGACGGCGAATTTCCTCGTCCATTTGGGCTGGAGGCGCGGCCAGCCCTGGCTGGAAGAGGTCCGCGTTCCGCGGAGCCTTGATTGGAGGGAGGCCGACATCGCAATCCAGCACCCGCGTTCCTTCTGGCGCCGCTCAGGCGTGAGTTACGCGAATGGCGGGGCACTTCCAAACGATAATCTGGGCGCTTCGCTTTTGCTGCCGATGGGCCGCCTTGGACCCGGTTTTCTCGCTTATGACAACTTCAAGGTGTATCTGGAATGGAACAACTCGTTGATCTATTCGACGACGGCGGCCTATCTCGCGACGCGCATTGCCGGCGCGCCGCCGGTCGATCGCGGGCGGGGGGAAATTCAGCCAATCGGCTATAAGGAAATCTTGCAATTGCAGCGGCTTCTCGCCCGCCGCGGACACGATGTCGGCGGGGTCGATGGCAAGCTCGGCGTGAAGACGCGGTCCGCGGTCAAGACCGAGCAAATCAGGTTGGGGCTGCCCGCCGACTCCTATCCGACGCCCGATCTGCTCAACCTTTTACGGGGCGGATGATGCATATTACAAGAGAAACGCGATCACCGTACGGATATGATTTGGGTCAATGACGGAGTTCCGGGTAAGTGGCGTTGAATAGTGTCTCCATAATGGGAAGTGGTTCGCAATGGCGCGTATTCCCTGGCCTTTCGGCCGTGAAAATGAGGAAAGTCCGGGCCAGATGGACAAGGGGATGTTGAAACCTCTTGCGGTTCATGAGTTGCGCCGGCGCTCGGATCCTGAGCGGTTTGACTTTGAGACGACGGATGAGTTGCAGGTGATCGACGGCCTGGTCGGCCAGGAGCGGGCTCTTGAGGCCGTCCGCTTTGGCACACGAATATCCAGTCCCGGCTATAATCTGTACGCGCTCGGCTTGTCCGGCTCCGGCCGGCACTCGGCGATACGGAAGCTTGTCGAGAAAACGGCGGTCTCGGCGCCGGCCCCCGACGATTGGGTCTATGTCAATAATTTCGCCGATGCTTACAAACCGAAGGCGCTCAGATTGTCGCCCGGTGTCGCTTTGCGTTTCCGCGACGCCATGCAGTACCTTATCGAGGATTTGGGAACGGCGCTCCCCGCGACATTCGAGTCCGATGAATACCGGAACCGGGGCCGGTTAATTGAAAAGGGCCTTGAGGACGCGCAGGAAAACGCGTTCGAGGAACTCAGAAAGAAGGCCGAAGCGGAGCATGTCGCGATTTTGCGCACGCCGCTCGGGTTTTCGCTCGCGCCGATAGAAGACGGCAATGTCATCAAACCGGAAGTGTTCAATGCGCTTCCGGTCGAACAGCGCCAGCGGATAGAGGCGAAAATCGCCGATCTGCAACAGGAGCTTGAGGAAGTCCTGAGGCACATTCCTCTGATTCAAAAGGAATATCGTGCCAAGCTCAGGGACCTGAATACGGAAGTGGCGGAGCTCACCGTCGAGATCTCGATAGGCGAAGTTGCCGCCCAATTCCCGGATATCGAAGCGATCCAAAACTATCTCGCCGACGCCAAGCGAGATCTGATCGACAATGTGGGCATTTTTCTGGAGACGGCGCAGGCCGAGGATGGCGGCGTCCTGCCTTCGCCAGGCGGGTTCGCGCCGGTCGATGCGAAATTCAGACGCTATACGGTAAATGTTATCGTTGGCCACCCGGAGGCGGAGGCGACTGCCGGTGCGCGTCCTCCCGGTGCGCCGGTCGTATTCGAGGAGCTGCCGACATACGCAAATCTTTTGGGGCGGATCGAGCACATTTCCCAATTCGGGGCCCTGATGACCGATTTCACGCTTATCAAGCCCGGCGCCCTGCACCGGGCGAATGGCGGATTCCTTGTCCTCGACGCGCGCCGGGTGTTGACGGAACCGCTTGCCTGGGAGGCCTTGAAGCGGTCCATCAGAAGCGGCTTTGTCAAGATTGCTTCCCCCGGCGAGCAATTGAGTCTGATCAGCACGATTTCGCTGCAGCCCGATCCAATTCCGCTCTCCGTGAAAGTCGTACTGATCGGCGATCGCCTGCTTTACTATCTGCTGGTCAGTTACGATCCCGATTTCGAGGACCTCTTCAAGGTAGAGGCCGATTTCGATGAAGTCGTCGAGCGCACCGACGGCAATGCGGCCCTTTATGCGCGCCTTATCGCAGGCATTGCGAGAAACGAAGGGCTGAAGCCTTTGAACCGGGAAGGTGTGGGGGCGGTCGTCGACGAGGCCGCGCGCCTCGCCGATGACGCCGAGCGCCTATCCCTGCGGATCGGAAAAATTGCCGATTTGTTGAGGGAGGCGGACTTTTGGGCAGGCGAAGCCGGCCGCGAGCTCATCGATGCGGATAGCGTGGCTGAAGCCGTGCGGAAGAAAATCTATCGCGCCGACCGGATCCGGGAAAAATCGCTGGAAAGCATAACCCGTGACATAATTCTTATTGATTCAACCGGCGAGGCGGTCGGCCAGGTCAACGGCCTCGCCGTGACCAGCTTGGGCGACTTCAGTTTCGGCCGGCCGACAAGGATCACCGCGCGGGTGCGCATGGGCACCGGCAAAGTCGTCGATATCGAGCGCGAGGTGGAGCTCGGCGGGCCCATTCATTCCAAGGGCGTGCTCATTCTGTCGAGCTTCCTGGCGACGCGCTATGCGTTCGGCGACCCGATGTCGCTCTGGGCCAGCCTGGTGTTCGAACAGTCTTATGGCGGCATCGAGGGCGACAGCGCGTCCTCTGCGGAACTCTATGCTCTTTTGTCGGCCCTGGCCGAGGCGCCGGTCAAGCAATCCTTTGCCGTGACCGGCTCGGTCAATCAGCTTGGCCAGGTTCAGGCGATCGGTGGCATCAACGAGAAGATCGAGGGGTTCTACGACATCTGCCGCCTGCGCGGATTGACGGGACAACAGGGCGTGCTGATGCCGGTGTCGAACACAAAACATCTCATGCTGCGCGAGGATGTTGTCGACGCGGCGCGGAACGAACAGTTCAAAATATACGCCGTTGCGACGATTGACCAGGGCATCGAGATTCTGACCGGCGTGGCCGCCGGCGAGCGGGGTGCGGATGGAGCGTTTCCGCCCGGTTCGATCAACGCGAGAGTGGAGGCGAAGCTGAAGGAGTTCGCCAGCGCGCGGCGGGCTTTTGCGCGCAGAGTGGGCGACAAAGACGAGGCGGATGGACCGGAGCCGAGCTGATGTCATCTGAAGAGGTTGGGAAAGGGCGCATCCTGGTCGGAATTGGAGGTTCCGACATCCCGGAACAGATGATGCGCGTTGCCGGAAAACTCGCGGCGGCAATGAATGCCGAATTGTGCGGGCTCTTCGTCGAAGAGGAGTATCTCTTTGATCTATCCCGCCTGCCATTCGCCAAAACCGTCGGAACGGGAGGCAATGCTCCACAGGCTCTCACCGAACAGCTCATGGATGAAGCCATGCGCCGCCAGGCAAATCTCTTCCGCCGCGCGCTTGCTGAAATTGCCCAGAAATCTAATCTGAGATGGACCTTTGACCGCGCCCGCGGCCGTGCCCAAAGCGCACTTATGGCGATTGCCAGGAAGCAGGACATTGTCGTGCTGCAGGCCACGTCAACCGAATTCACCGTCAAGGATATGATACTGGCCGGCCGGCAGGTGGCCGGGGCCGTCAGCGGGATCGTTGTTTTCGGCCAGCGTGCGCGGCGGATATCGGGTCCGGTCGTGGCGATCGACGATGGCGATGAAATGGGTCTTCGGACGCTGCATTTTGCCAAACAGATCGCGAAATCGATGGATGCGCCGGTCCATGTATTGATCATTGCCGCATCGGAAGAGGAAGCTGCCCGTATTGAAGGCCGCGCGGCCGCGGAATTGGAGGAGGTCAAACTGGCCGGATTCCGCCGGCTGTTAAGTTCGGGAGCCGATGAGCTTGAAGCCGCGCTTCAGGACCTTCGTCCATGTTTCGTCGTGGCGGACCTTGAGGGCGAACCTTTTTCCGATAACGAAGCGGCAAGCGCGATCATCCGCGCGGCGGGCGCGCCGGTCTTGCTGATCCGGCCGGAACGATCTATTTGAGACATGAGTAAATCGAACCCGCTCGCCCAAACCGCCGGTCACGCTGCCGTGTCAAATGTGGCAAACGCGAAATCAGCGCCGCGCCCATAAGCGTGTGGCCGCCGATCCGTTGGCGCAAACGCCAAGTATGACCTATGTCAAAGCCATCCGCCGGGGCAGAAGGGATTATTTTCTCAAAACGCTAACGCAGATTGATGGAGGAGATGATGCAGTTGGCCAACGTTCATGAATATGCACGGCTTCTCGTGGATCTTCACGGAGATAAGGCGGAAGTTGTGGCGGCCCAGAGGGAACGCGAACTGGAACAGGACGGTGAAGAAGAAAAACTCGAACTTTGGCGCCGTATTCGAAAAGTCATTCACGAGCTGCGTGGACCGCATGTGAGCTAATACGGGAGTTTGACCCGGCAGCGCTGCTCGAATTTGTCAAAGCCGGGATGGCTGATAATTCGCGGTCACATTGACGGCGGCATTTATTGGTGATCTGTTGAGGCTGCCATGCGTTGCCATGTTTGTTCGTTCCTGTTGCTGCGCGGCTTGGCGGTGAGCAAAGATGCCCCCATGGTCAAATGATAAAAGCCGTTTCGTCCCGTTGATAAGGCCGGGTTTCGGGCCGCACTGGGCGTTAGCCGCCGCACTTCTTCTGTTGATCGCCGGGGCCGTCTCAAAGGCCGAGCCTAAGAGAAGCGCCTATCTTCTTACCATCAACGGTCCAATCGGGCCTGCCGCCAGCGATTATATCGCCACCGGCATCAAGAAGGCGCGCGACGATAACGCTGAACTTATCGTGCTGCAGATGGATACACCCGGCGGTCTCGACACGTCCATGCGGGAAATCATCCGGGATATTCTTTCTTCCCCCGTTCCCGTCGCCGGCTTCGTCGCCCCGAGCGGCGCGCGTGCGGCGAGCGCCGGGACCTATATCCTTTATGCAAGTCATATTGCGGCAATGGCCCCGGGAACCAATCTCGGTGCCGCGACGCCGGTACAGATCGGCGGCGGTTTCAGTCCGTTTCCGAAGCCGCAATCCTCTGACGAGAAAGAAAAAAGCGAGAAGGAAGACGGCAAAAAGGAAGACGGCGCACCTCCGGCCAGGAAACCGACCCTTTCCGACAAGGCGGTGAACGACGCCATCGCCTATATTCGCAGCCTCGCCCAACTCAGAGGCCGAAATGTCGAATGGGCGGAAAAGGCAGTTCGCGAAGCCGCGAGCCTGCCGGCGGAAGAGGCTCTTCGAAACAATGTCATAGACCTTCTGGCCGACAATATTGATGATCTTCTCATCAAAATCGATGCCAGGAAGGTGGAGGTCCTCGGAAAGACTCGCGCACTGGACACCGCGGGCATTTCGGTTCGCCAAATCGAGCCGGACTGGCGCTCGAAGCTTCTGGGAATCAT
>CAYWBS010000155.1:0-6905 GCA_964456215.1 uncultured Hyphomicrobiaceae bacterium | reverse complement strand
TGTGTTTTCCAGATCGATCTGTTCCCCTCGCGTGGCGTGTTGCCGCGCACATTGTTCGAAGTCGCACAGCGAGAAAAGGATATCCGATATTCGAGCCGGACGCGTCTCAACACCGACATTTTCAGGGAGCTGCAAACCATGCGGCGCGCGGCGCGGCGGCTCTATGGCAAACTTTCGCCGGAGTTGAAACAAGACAAAGACGCGCTGCTGCTTGAAGGTCTCGGATGCAACGCCGCGATCACGATTGTCCACTTGATCCATCGTCGTTCCGCGTACGAAACCCAGTCAAAGGACTACGAGTTTTCGCGCCTTTCGGTCGAAGAGCACTGGGAGGCAGGACGCAACGACGTTCGCAAGACGCTGCGCCACAAGCAATGGAAGAAACGGCAAAAGCCGCAAGAGGGCGTCACGGTTCTGGACCTGACGCGCGACGGCAAATAACAAGGCAATAGGACCAACAGATGAAAGAAAAGGAAGTCCGTCAACGCGCCTTTGCAATGCCGCTGACCAACCCGTCCTACCCGAAGGGGCCATATCGTTTCATCAACCGGGAATTTCTCGTGATTACGTACCGCACCGACATGGATGCACTTCGCGCGGTTGTTCCCGAACCCCTGAAAGTCAGTGAAGCACTCGTGAAGTACGAGTTCATCCGCATGCCGGACTCAACCGGTTTCGGTGACTACACGGAGCCCGGACAGGTCGTCCCCGTGACCTTCAAGGGACAAAATGGTGGCTATGTCCATGCAATGTATCTTAACGACGATGCGCCCATCGCCGGTGGCCGCGAGATTTGGGGCTTCCCCAAGAAACTCGCCGAACCATCCTTGCGCGTCGAGAAGGACACGCTTGTCGGCACCCTCGACTACGGCTCCGTGCGGGTCGCCACGGGCACGATGGGCTATAAGCATCGCACGCTTGATGCGGTTGAAGTGAAGAAAAGTCTGGAAGCCCCGAGTTACCTGCTGAAGATTATACCGGACGTCGATTGCGGTCCGCGCGTTTGCGAGTTGGTTCGCTATTATCTGACAGATCTCGAAGTGAAAGGCGCCTGGGAAGGGCCGGCTGGCTTGGAGCTTCACGATCATGCGCTGGCGCCTGTTGCCGAGCTACCGGTAGGGGAGGTTCTCAGCGCGGTTCATATCCAAACCGATTTGACACTTGGCCTAGGCGAGGTCGTGCACGACTATCTCGACGGATGACCATGCCGCGGACGGACTGCCCTCCCCTATTGCGCGAAACCATACATAGGAAATTGAGACCATGAACTTGAAAGACAAGGTGTGCATCATCACCGGTGCCGCACAAGGTATTGGTGAGGGGATCGCCAAACGTTTCGTTGCCGACGATGCCAAAGTCGCCATTGCTGATCTCAAGCTGGATGAGGCAGAGGCAACAGCCAAGCGGCTCAGCAAAAAGGGGCCTGGCGAGGCCATCGCCATCGAAATGAACGTCACCGACGAAGATCAGGTCAATGCCGGCGTTGAAAAGGTCATCAAGACATGGGGACGTGTCGACGTACTTGTGTCCAACGCCGGCATCCAGATCGTTCACCCGATCGAAAAATTTCCTTTTTCCGATTGGAAAAGACTTCTTGCGATCCATTTGGACGGCGCATTTCTCACTTCGAAGGCGTGCATCCCACATATGTATAAGAACGGTTCCGGTTCGATCATCTTCATGGGCTCAGTGCATTCCAAGGAGGCATCCCCCCTCAAATCCGCCTATGTGACCGCCAAGCACGGTCTGCTCGGTCTGGCGCGTGTGATCTCCAAGGAAGGCGCCGAACACGGCGTGCGCGCCAATGTCATCTGCCCGGGCTTTGTCAAGACGCCACTTGTTGAAAAGCAAATTCCCGAGCAGGCCAAGGAGCTTGGAATTTCAGAAGAGGATGTTGTCAGCAAGATCATGCTTGGCGACACTGTAGACCAGGAGTTCACGACAATTGAGGATGTGGCGGAAGTGGCTTATCTGTTCGCGGCTTTTCCCACGAACGCCCTTACGGGACAATCACTGGTCGTCAGCCATGGCTGGTACATGAACTGATGGGCGGACCAATTAGAGCCCTTTCGCTGAATTCGGAGCCATTCCGACGGAGCGATCCCCGATCGGGGTCGAGGACATGTTTTGTGACAGGATCAAGCGACGGCGCGTCGATAATGGCGCAAAAGCGCCCGTCCCTCCGGGTTTCCGGCCGGTAGATGGCCCACGTCGTCAGACGGCTCCACCGATGCGACGGCATCGCGATTCGCCGGCTTCCCAATAGATCACCTCACTGGTCGAGAAACAGAATTGACTCGGAATTCATTGAAGGGGCTCTAGTCCGGGGTGATTGTGGACTTGACTTATCCGATCCCGAGCCCCATCCTCTGGTCATACTGATTTCTCGCGATCGCGCGAGTCACTGCCGGAGTTAACGGCAGCGTTCTATCCCGAGACAATCTCCAGAAAGATGGCCTCGATCACCTGACATGGGTGAGCCGGGCCGGCCGCGTCTTTTGACCTTCAAGGAGGTGCTCGTATGGCGAAAGAGGAACTGCTCGAATTTGAAGGTGTGGTGACCGACGTGTTGCCGGACGCGCGGTTCCGGGTGAAGCTCGATAATGATCATGAAATTATCGCTTATACGGCCGGCCGGATGAAAAAATACCGCATCCGGACGCTGGTTGGGGACCGCGTCACTGTCGAAATGACACCTTACGACCTGGAAAAAGGGCGCGTGGTCTTCCGCCACAAGGATGAGCGCGCCGGTGCGCCCGGCCAAAAACGCCGGGTTTTTCGCCGTCGATAGTCTCTCGGGGACCATTGGACGATCCATCATCAATCGGGCGCTCGGAACATGACGATCGATTTCAGAATATCAGACGCGGATTCCGACAGTGAGGAAACCATGCCGGCAACGGCCGGCAAGACGAAAGCCAAATTCAGAAGGTGCCTGATGTGCGATTCGCAGTTTCCGAGCGAGTGGGCAGGTGAGCGGATATGCCGGAAATGCAAATCCTCCTCGAAATGGCGCCATGGTTAACCGAGCCGCCATCTTCCGGGAGCACATATCTTCCACCCTGACATTATGCCGGCCCGGCACCAACCAGCTGCGCTCACAGGACCTGGGTTCTGGATTTCATGCCTGCCGTCGGCACACTTATCAATTCTTTCCCAAAACGATAGAGGGGACGCCATAACGCATGGCAATACAGAAACTACGCCCATCAAATAAAAGAACAGGGCTCAACGGCGGGCAAACCGGAAAAGCAAAATCTCCTGGCCGCACAAAGGCGCAGCGATCGGGCGTTAAGCAAAACAGCGCCAACAAATCTGCGCATCCAAAGACGAACTTTGATCGCTATATCGCGCTGGCGCGCGCCGCGGCGGCATCGGGGGATGAAATCGAATCGGAGAACTATTACCAGCATGCCGAGCACTACTTTCGTCTTATGAAGGCATTGACGGCGTGACGCCTTTAAAGGACGATCTTTTGAAGGTGTTCACTGAGGGCGGCAAATGCCGGAGATCCGCTCCATAGCACGAATGGCGCGTTGGAAAGCGTCATGGAAAGGTCACTTGGCTTTAAAACGCGAAACCTTTCATCTCGTTCTCATCAAGCCATCGCATTACGATGATGCGGGCTATCCCATTCAGTGGCTGCGATCAGCCGTTCCCTCGAACACGCTTGCCTGTTTGCACGGCATCGCGGAGGACTGTCGCGCACGCCGGGTGCTGGGCGCCGACGTTGACATATTGATCACAAACATTGACGAGACCAATCGCCGTGTACGCCCCAAACAGATCATAAGGGCGATCAGACGCGATGGGGGCAAAGCGCTGATTGCGCTGGTCGGCGTGCAGTCCAACCAGTTTCCACGGGCCATCGACATCGCGCGGGATTTTCGAGAGTTTGGATTGCCGGTTTGTATCGGCGGCTTCCACGTCTCAGGCTGTATCTCCATGCTTGACGGCAAACACGAGACACTGGCGGAAGCGCAGACGCTTGGCATCAGCCTCTTCGGCGGCGAGGCGGAAGACCGGCGGCTCGACGAAGTTCTGCAGGATGCCTACCGGGGGACGCTCCAGCCGCTTTACAACCACATGGCGGATCTGCCCGACCTTGCAAACCAGCCGATGCCCCATCTGCCGGAAAAAGACATCCGCCGTTACGCCGGCTCGACGTCAAGCGTGGACCTTGGGCGCGGATGTCCATTTCAATGCTCGTTCTGCACGATCATCAATGTGCAAGGCCGCAAAAGCCGCTTCCGGACCGCAGACGATCTCGAACGCATCATCCGGGACAATCTCGCACAGAAAATTCACCGCTTCTTTATCACGGACGACAATTTCGCCAGGAACCGAAATTGGGAGGCATTCTTTGACCGGCTCATCAAGCTTCGTGAAGTAGACGGGCTCAGGCTGAGCTTCACGATCCAGGTCGACACGCTGTGCCATAAGATTTCAGGTTTTGTCGACAAGGCACGGCGCGCGGGAGTCTCGCGCGTCTTTATCGGCCTTGAGAACATAAACCCCGATAGTCTACTGGGTGCCAAGAAACGCCAAAACCGCATCACCGACTACCGGACGATGCTCCACGCTTGGAAAACGGCCGGGGTCATCACCTATGCGGGCTATATCATAGGCTTTCCGAACGACACAAAAGAGTCCGTCAGACGTGACATCGAGATCATCAAGAAGGAACTCCCCATCGACATCATGGAATTCTTCATCCTGACGCCGCTGCCGGGTTCGGAGGACCATAAGGTGCTCTTCGAGAAGGGTGTTCGGATGGATCCGGACATGAACCTTTACGACACGAACCACGTTGTAACGGCGCATCCTAAGATGACGAAGGCAGAGCTCGAAGACACGTTTCGGCTGGCATGGCGATGGTTCTATACACCTCAGCATATGCGAACCGTGATGCGGCGCGCGGCCGCCTGCGGCGTGAGCGCCGGCAAGGTCATGTTCATGATGCTCTGGTTCTTCTTCTCGATCCGATATGCAGGTGTGCATCCGCTGGACGGCGGATATTTCCGGCTCCGCTTTCGGGCCGACCGCCGCCTGTCGATGCCGCGTGAGAGGCCTTATGTTTTCTATCCGCGGTATTTAGCGGAAATACTGCACAACCATTTTTGGATGGGTTACTGGCTGGTGCGCATGGGGATTGCACGCCAACGCATCCGATACGACGAGAATGCCAAAGCCTATACCGATATATCATTGCAGCCGCCCAACGACCAGGACTTGCAGGATCTCGCGCTCTTCGGAACGACGCGCGGCGGTTTGCAGGTGGCGGCTAAGCGGCAGCGTCAATTGATTGCCCGTGCCGGATGGCGACCAAGCAGACCCTGATGTTTGCCTTGATCCAACAAATCACCGAATAACGAATAACAGCATGAGACATGCGATTCCTGGTGATACGGGCCGGGTACATTGTACGGGCGCGCCCGCCGCGGGAACCGTGCTCGACAGCGCCGCCCAGCGCGAACCGATCGAATTCGCCATCGGTGAAGGCCGGGTTATTCTCGGCTTTGAATAGGCTCTCGTTGGGATGGCCGAGGGAGAAACGAAGAGCCTGACCATTGAGCCAAAAGACGCATATGGGGCAAGAAATTCACAGCTTGTCTACACAGTCGAGCGCACGCGACGGCGGCCCGGGATTGATCTGCATATCGGCGTAAAGCCGGAGGCCGCAAGCCGAACCGGCCATCAGATGCACCTCGAGCCCTTTCAATGAATTCCGAGCCATTCCGACGGAGACGGGGGCGCAGAGGGGCGCGGTCGGCGAGGCAGCGCTTGCAATGCACGTTGTTTGAGCTTATTTTACCATCATCGATATTGGCCGGACGGCTGGGCCGCTTCGCCTCGTCTTTCACGGGCGCGTACGTTTCAGACTTTCTCACCAAAATCAACGAACCGGGAAATCGGACACGAAATCTCGTGTGCCGGCTCTACGTGCAAAACGTCAGTGAAAGGGAATATCCATGAACACGGGCATCGTAAAATTCTATAACGATCACAGAGGCTTCGGCTTCATTCAACCGGAAGATGGCGGCAAGGACGTGTTCGTCCACGCGACCGCCCTGGAGCGTGCCGGCATCAATGGGCTACGCGAGGGCCAGAAGGTGAAGTTCGATACGCAAAGCGACCCAAAGAGCGGCAAAATCTCAGTCGGTAAAATCGAGATCTCCTAATACACATGATCCATGGGGCGGCTTTTCAACGAAAGGAGCGCAGACTATGCGTCTCTTTATGTTTAAATCGAATAAAAGGCAAGAGCTGCATGCGTTTGCCGGCAAATCCAACGGCGAGCAGCTCCCGTCAAAATTCGGCCCCTGGGAAGCAATCGGTGTCGTCCGGCCCGACGAGAAGCCGCCCCACAATTTCAGCCGCGAGACCATTGAACAGGCCATCACCAGTGAGGGTTTCCAGCTCTTCCGGCTAAAGTCAAAAATCACAGCCGCGGACTAAGCTCCGGTCTTCCTTGCGCAAGCGCAAAATCGAGGAACTTTGGACGGGCCGACTTTGAACGAACGGCAACATCCCCATCACAACTGATTGAATGCTGACAAGAGAACGAACCATAGCACCGCCGAAGCAGGCACCCGCACGGCAATGGACCCGAACCTTGGCATGCTATCGCGAGCCAAGCCACCTTCAGAGCGTCTTCGAGATTTTGGTCACGCTCCTGCCTTTCGTGGGGCTCTGGGCACTCGCTTGGGCAATGATTCAATTCGGCCATTGGGAGCTGTCGCTGCTCCTTACGATCCCGGCGGCCGGCTTTCTCCTGCGGCTGTTTATGATCCAGCATGACTGCGGACATAGCGCCTTCTTCCGCCACCGCCTTGCAAACGATTGGGTCGGCCGGATCATCGGCGTGCTGACGTTGACGCCTTATGATACGTGGCGTCGTGACC
>CAYWBS010000154.1:0-6918 GCA_964456215.1 uncultured Hyphomicrobiaceae bacterium | reverse complement strand
TGTGGATGAGCGACAGTCCGCCCCCGGAGGCGACGATGTCTATCGAAGTGGCCCCAGCGTCGATGGCGTTTTCGACGAGCTCCTTGACGACGCTCGCCGGGCGTTCGATCACCTCTCCGGCGGCGATGCGATTGACGGTTTCCGGCGGCAGCACGCGAACCGGCAATGTCCTTCTCCCTTATCTCGCAACTCCCGGCGCGAGCAGATCAAACGCGACGCCGGAGATACTCCAGAGTCAGCCGCTTACCCGTCTCCACCGCCGGTTGGCCGAACGGATCGACGCCCAAGAGGCCGGCGGCGAGAATCGTTTCCAGCATGAAATGCATCATGAGCCCGCCGAGCGCCGCCTCGTCAAGGGGATCGATGTCGAATACCCGGACCGGCCGCCCGGCGCCGATGAGCGCCTCGGGCACCGCCGACTGCTGGGCCGCCACCAGATCGCCGACGCGCTTTCCGGCGAGATAGGAGGCGCCTGCCTGGTTGGCCAGTTCCGCGGAGATGACCGGCCCCGAACCCGCGCAATCGGTCCTGAGAAAGGTCACCAAGTGGCGCGGCGCCCCGTCCATGAAGAGCTGGAGCTGGCTGTGCTGATCGACCGGGCCGAGGGCGGCGATGGGGGTCGTGCCCTCGCCGTCCTTGCCAAGGCTTTCCGCCCAGAGCTGCCCGTACCAGCTGGCAAACCGTTCGAGGCGGTCGGCATAGGGCATCATCACCATGTTGGTTATGCCCTTTTCCTTCGAAAGACCGACGGCGATGGCGGCGCCAAGGGCCGGCGCGGCGTCCTCCGCCCGGTCTGCGGCGAGCGCCGCGGCGACAACCGCCGACGCACCCTTGCGCAGCGCCCTGACGTCGAGGCCCTGGGCGAGGCCGGGCAAAAGCCCGACATTGGTGAGCGCCGAAAAGCGGCCGCCAATGCCCGGGTGATGATCGAGCATCGGGATTTGATGATGGTTGAAAAGCGCTCTGAGCCCGTTTTCCCTGCCGGCCTCCGCCGGTTCCGTGACGCCGAGGAAGTAATTGGGGATCTCGGCCGCGAGCCCGGCCGTCTTGACCGCGTCAAGGGCCGTGATCGCTTGTGAGAGCGTTTCCGCGGTGCCGCCTGATTTGGAGATCACCACGAAGCGCGTTGACTCGAGATCGAGATGTTTCAACGCGTTTTCTAATGTCCGCGGATCCAGATTGTCGTAGAAGCGGACGCGGGGCCTCTGCTTTTGTCCTTCGCCCCTCTCTCCGGGTATATTCCAGCCGCCGAGCTGGGCGATGGTCTGGCCGCCGAGGCTCGAGCCGCCGGTGCCGAAAAAGACGATCGTCCCGGCGTTCCGGCTCAGCCTGCCGAGCGCCTGTTCGGCCGCTTCGATATCGTCCGTGCTTTCGGCGACGTGGAGCACTGGCAGGCTGCGGGCGCTGTGGCGCTGCTTGAGAGCCTCGAGATGCGGCTCCAGCTTCCAAAGCCATTCGGCCAGCGAGTCTTCGCCGAGCCCCCGGGGACCGACCGTTTCTTCACGGCATCCATCGATTGCCTGCCTGACCCCCATGGCACCCCCTTTTCGGTCCGTCCGCGCCCTCTGGCTCTTTCGATCCGAGCCACGACCCCATGCTCATAGCAGCCTGAGGTTTTGTTGCAATCCGGGAACAGACTTGATGTGGAAGAGGCGCTATTTTCCTTGTCGCAGCCGGCGATGGCAATCCGCCTAGCCTGACTTACCGTTTGGCGATGATTCCGTCAGATGCTCCGGCTGTCCGACAATCGTCACGATCAGCCCGTCGGCCTTTAAGAGACGCCCGGCAACTCTGCGGATATCCTGCAGCGTCACGGCTTCGACCAGACTATTCCGCTTGTCGATATAATCTATGCCCAGATCCTCGATTTGAACCCAGAGCAGCTGCGACGCTATTTTCGAGCTCGCATCAAAACGCAAAGCATAGGAGCCGGTGAGATATCTCTTGACGTTTTCGAGTTCTTGCTCGGTCGGCCCGTCTTTCGCCACGCGTGCGAGCACATTCTCAATCACTTCCAGGGACTTGCCGACAGCGCTGTTCTTCGTCGCCACGCTACCAAGATAGGCCGCGCCATGTTCGAACGGCGAGAGATAGCTATAGACCGAATAGGCTAGTCCGCGCTTCTCGCGCACTTCCTCCATCAGCTTGGAGGAAAACCCGCCGCCGCCGATAATGTGATTGAGAACGAAGGCCGGAATGAAATCCTTATCCTTGCGTTTTAGGCCGGCAAAACCGAATTGCGCCACCGATTGCGGTATCTTCATGCGAATGATTTTGCGTTTCGGCCCGACAGGCGGCGCCGCCTCGGGGATCGGGCGAAGATCGGACTTTTCCGGCAGGCTCGCGAATACCTTGTCCAGAAGCACGCCAAGGTCCTTGGCATTGATATCGCCGACAACACCGATTTTCAGATTGTCCCTGGTGAAAACCCGGCGAACATAAGACTTCAGATCCTCAGGCCCGATGGCGTTCAAACTCTTCTCGTCGCCCTTTGTCGGGCGCCCGTAAGGATGTCCGTTGAAGGCGATTTTGAACCATTCCTTGGCCGCGACCCTATTCGGATCGTTTTCGTCAAACTTCAGGCCGTCAATGATCTGCCGCCGAATCCGGTCGGCCGCGTCGGGATCGAAGCGCGGCTCATTCAAAACCAGGCGCAAAAGCGCGAATGCTTCGTCCCGGCGTTCGCTGAGCGTGGTAAAGCTACCCGAGAAAACATCCCTGTCCGCATTGAAATTCATCTTGACCGCGAGTTCCTCGACGCGTTCCTGAAACTCGGTGGACTTCAGCAGCCCCGCACCTTCGTCAAGCATTCCGGAGACGAAATAGGCGGTTCCGACCTTGTCGTCGGTATCCTGCGATGTGCCACCCATAAATCCGAAGCGCATGGCGATGAGCGGAACGGCGTGCTCCTCGACGAGCCAGGCTTCTATGCCGCCTGGGCTTTTGACCTTCTGAATATTCATCGCATCCGCCGGCTGTGGAAAAAGGAAGAGACATACGAGGAACGCCGCAAGCAAAGCGTGAATTGAAACGCGTGGCGGAACGGCGCGCGGAAAATGATCATATCGCATGGTTGATGCTCACGACTTCGATTTCGCCGGCCGACGGTTTGCGGGCGCAGCTTCCGCCGCAGCCTTCGGAACCGGAAGGAGAAAGCCGGTAACGGATCGTTTCTCGACAATATATTTTTTTGCAACGCGCTGGAGGTCTTCGCGCTTGACCTTCTTCAGCCGTTCCGGCCACTGCTCGACATCTTCAATGGTGCTGCCGGTCACCAGGGCGCTGCCATAGCGACGCGCCAGGCGCGACTGGCTGTCCAGCCCGTAGACATATTCGGCTAAATAGGCATTGCGGGCGCGGTCGAGTTCTTTCTGGGTAACGCCATTTTCGACAACGTCCGCCAGCACTTCGTCGAGCAGCTTTTCGGACTCCTCAATCGGCGTATTCGCCCCGGCGACCGCATAGACACCCAGGCGACCTGAATCGCGCCCCGAACCCGAATACCAGCCGCCGGCCGAAGTTGCTTTTTTCTCCTCGACGACCAATTTCTTATAGATGCGGCTGGTCGAACCGGAACCAACAATCTTCATCAACAGATCAAGCGCCTCCGCCTCGCCGGGCTCGGCCGTGACGTAGCTCGGTGTCAGGTAAAGACGCTGGATGGTCGCCTGTCCGGCTCTCGGGTCCTTCAATATGACCCGTCGCGCCGCCTGCGGTGCCGGCTCCGGCGGGCGGGCCTGCTTGGCCAGATTCTTATTAGCGGCGATCTTGCCATAGGTCTCCTCGGCGAGCTTGCGGACCTCGTCGACTTCGACATCGCCGGCGACGACGAGAATGGCATTGTTCGGCGCATAATACCGTTTGTAGAAGCTGATGGCGTCCTGCCGGTCGAGCTTCTTCATATCCTCTTCCCAGCCGATGACCGGAATGCCATATGTATGCGAGAGATAGAGTGCCGCGAACATCTGCTCGCTGAGAATACTTGAAGGGTCATTGTCGACGCGGGTCCGGCGTTCTTCGAGGATGACATTTCTTTCCGTTGCCACGTCATTCTCGGTCAGCCGCAGATTGACCATCCGGTCGGCCTCCATCTCCATGACCAATGGCAGGCGGTCCTTGGAAACACGCTGAATATAGGCGGTCATGTCCTGACCGGTGAAGGCGTTGTCCTCGCCGCCATTACGGGCGACGATCTTCGAGAATTCGCCGCTCGGGATCTTCTCCGTGCCTTTGAACATGAGATGTTCAAGGAAATGCGCGATGCCGGATTTTCCCGGAGGCTCGTCGGCGGCGCCGACACGATACCAGACCATATGAGTGACGACGGGCGCCCGATGATCGGAAATGACAACCACTTCCAATCCGTTGTCGAGCGTAAAGCTCGCGGCGCGGGCCGACGTATTGTTTGCGTCGCTAGCGGCGCTGGCGGTCCGGAAATCGGTCATTTGCAATCCCAGAAATGCGATGAGCGTGATGAAACAAGGCAGGCAACCTTTTTTGAAGGCGGACAAGCTGGCCATGGATCTCCTCGTCGGCAATTTTATTGAGCCGGTCACCGGGAGCAGGCTCACAAACATACTTCGCGACGGCCACGCCGCCCGCTCACCTTAAACGTAGATGGCGATGATAGGGTCAAAAATACAAGATCATTATGAAAAGAAAAACCGGCAATTAGACAAAGTGCCAGTGCTGCTTGACGCCCTGAAGCTATTGCTTCTCTGGCAGAGTTTCGGGTGTGCCACGGCCAATATCGGCACTCCAGTCGCCGAATACCCCCTTCCGCCGCGACAATCCGTCCAAAAGCTTGTCGAATTCTTCCGGGTCGCGATTTTTGCTCCAATCGCCCTTTTCCTCATATTCTTTTTGTTTTTGCTTTTTCAGGGCGGCGAGTTCCTTTTTGCGGTTGCCCGGATCGACAGGCCAGTCCAGGGCGGCCTCGGTGGGCTGTTCGGAGCCTGGCACTGGCAGTTTCTTGGTCGGTGGCGGCACCAGGGGCGGGCGATCAAGAAGTTTCGCCTCGCGCTTCGGCCCCCCGCCTGTCAATCCAAGCTTGCCCAACAAGGGGCTCTCGATCTCGACATCCGGGGCTCCCGAGCAGGCGGACAGGCCGGCGGCCGCGGCAATTACGCCGAGGCAAAGTGCACATTTATGAATTCCTGCCATGCCCCCCACAATATCGCTCCTCAATAGGCTGCTCGCGGACGAATAGCGCTTAGCGACTAATATTAGGACGCGTTTGAGACCTTTTTGCGGCCCTGAATTGCGTATTCATACAAGAGTCCGGCGACACCGGCAACAATTGCAACATCGGCAATGTTGAAGACATACCAATAAAAGCCAAAGGCGTGAAACGAGAAAAAATCGGCCACGGCGCCATAAACAAACCGGTCGATGACGTTGCCGAGGGCGCCGCCGATAATCAGCCCCATCGACGCCGCAGCCCACCAAGACCGGCACCGGGCCATCCAAAAAACCATGACAATAACGGCAATCAGGGCGAACAATATCAATCCCGCGCGCCCAAAAATGCCATTCTGCGGCAATAATCCATAGCTGATTCCCGGATTCCACAACAATACAAGGTCGAGAAATGGCGTGATTTTCACCGATCCCCGGCTGCCAATGTCATAGACGTGGATCATCCACCATTTGTAGAGTTGGTCGGAAATCAGCGCAATCAGGGCCAGCAGCAGGCCGGAACGGCTGAACGGTCCCCAGAATCTTCTCGTCATCGCCTAAACCGCCCTGCCGGACAGAAGCCGCCACGGGCCAACTCAGCCACTGCGCCCTGCCCGTCCGGTCCGCGCTTCGAATTGCCGGACAGCCTCGGCGTCGCGCGGCGAAAGTTCGGGATAATCCGGGTCCTTGCCGACATCGGGCAGGATCTTCCAGGAGCGCGCGCATTTCCGCCCTTCCGCCAAATAGGGAATGACGGCGACTCCCGTCACTTCGTCGAGCCGGAACGCCGTGTCCGGCGCCTTGCCGGGAAACAAAGAAGCCTGGCTTGTGATCATGACTTCGGCAACATCGACATTCTTGAAGGCTTCCTTGAGGCCCTCATCCTTTATATAGATCGCCGGCGCCGCCTCGAGGCTCGATCCGATCCGCTTCTCGCGGCGCTCGATTTCCAAGGCGCCGGTGACCACGCGGCGGAGCTTGCGGATTTTCCGCCACTTCTCCGCCAGGGCCGGTTTCTTCCACGAACGCGGAATCTCCGGAAAATCGCGCAAATGGACCGAGCCCTTGTCGTCGGCGAAGCGCGCCAGCCAAGCCTCTTCCATGGTGAAGCAGAGCATCGGCGCCAGCCACGCCGTCAGACAGGAAAAAAGCTCTTCAAGGACCGTCAGGCACGCCCGGCGGGTCGCGCTGTCATAAGGATCGCAATAAAGTGCGTCCTTGCGAATGTCGAAATAGAAGGCCGACAAGTCGATGGTCGCGAAATTAAAGAGCGCCTGAAAGATCCGCTTGAAATCGAAATCCTCATAGCCCTTGCGCACCAGCCGGTCTAGCTCATAAAGGCGGTGCAGCATGTAGCGCTCAAGCTCCGGCATCGCCTTGGGCGCGACCCGCAGGGAGGGCTCGAAATGATGCAGATTGCCGAGCATGAAGCGCAGCGTATTGCGGAGCTTCCGGTAGCTGTCGATATTCGTCTTCAGGATCTCCGGGCCGATGCGCAAATCCTCCCAGTAATCCGAGGAGACGACCCAAAGACACAGGATATCGGCGCCCGACTGTTTGATCACATCCTGCGGGGCGATATCGTTGCCGCGCGATTTCGACATTTTGTGGCCGTCCTCGGACATGGTGAAGCCGTGCGTAAGCACCGCGCCATAAGGCGCGCGGCCGCGCGTGCCGCAGGATTCGAAGAGCGAGGATAAGAACCAGCCGCGGTGCTGGTCTGTGCCTTCCAGATAGAGG
>CAYWBS010000153.1:0-6932 GCA_964456215.1 uncultured Hyphomicrobiaceae bacterium | reverse complement strand
TCATAAGGCGTGTGATAGCGCATACCGTTCGCGGCGAACCGTTCCGCCGCGAGTTTGACCACGTCGTCAGGGAAGAACTCGAAAGTGAAAAGGCTTTGGCCCCTCGTATGAATGATCAGCGGCGTTTCAGTGACCCAGCCATTCAAAATCCGCATCCGCTCCCACGGGTCTTCCCTGAGATAGCGCACGCAGACATCGAACACCGCGCCGCCGACCAGGTCGATGGCCTCGAAACCGGCACGATCGAGCCGCGGTGCGATGTCCTTCATCATCGCCGTGGTCATCCGCGTGGCCCACAGGCATTGATGGGCGTCGCGAAGCGTTACGTCGATCAGTTTAATCGCGCGGCCCATCGCTTGTCCCCTTTCTCACAAATCTCACAAAATACGCGGCAGAAAATTGTCCTCGACCCACCGCGTATGAACGGCATTGGAACGGAACGCCTTGTCCCTTATCAACTCCTGATGAAAGCCCAGCGTTGACGCAATTCCCTCGCATTCGAAGTCGCTCAGCGCCCGCTCGGCACGGGACAGCGCATCGGAACGGTCCCGTCCGCGAACGATCAGCTTGCCGATCATGGAATCATAGTATGGCGGCACGCTGTATGTTTCATAGGCATGGCTGTCCACGCGAACGCCGTCGCCGGTCGGGGGCCGCCAGCGCTTCAATGTGCCGGGCGATGGTGAGAAGTTCTTCCGCCAATCCTCGGCGTTGATGCGCAACTCGATCGCGTGCCCGCCCGGCCGCGCCGGCATAGAGATAGCGGTAAGCGATTCGCCTCGCGCAACGCGCATCTGCAACTCGACCAGATCAAGGCCATAAACCTCCTCCGACACCGGGTGTTCCACCTGAATACGCGTATTCATTTCGATGAAATAAAACGCGCGTTCCTTGGGCACATATATGAACTCGACCGTGCCGGCGCCTTGATAGCCGATGCCGTCGGCGAGCCGAACAGCCGTTTCAAGCAGAGAGTTACGCGTCTTTTCGTCGAGCACCGGGGACGGGGATTCCTCGACCAGTTTCTGGTGACGCCGCTGGATCGTGCAGTCCCGCTCGCCGAAATGCATCGTATTGCCGTTCCGGTCTCCGAAAATCTGCACCTCGATGTGCCGCACTTCGGGAAAGAAGCGCTCCAGATAGATCGCCCCGTCGCCGAACGCTGCTTCGGCTTCGCTGTGGGCCTGCCTGAACAAGTTAACGAATGATGCCCTCTTTTCGGCAATGCGCATGCCGCGTCCGCCGCCGCCGGAGCGTGCCTTGAGCAGCAACGGAAATCCGATCTCCAGTGCCGCCCGTTCCGCTGCCTGCGCGTCTCGAAAAGCATGTTCCGACCCAGGCGGGACCGGAATTCCTAAACGGTCCGCAGTTTCCCGAGCCTTCGCCTTGTCACCCATCAGCCGGATCGACCCGGGTTGCGGACCAATGAAAATCAATCCCTCTGCTCGGCATTGTTCCGCGAAGTCGGCATTTTCGGCCAGGAATCCGTAGCCCGGATAAACCGCGTCGCATCCCTTGAGCCGGGCGACGTGCAGCAGGGCGGGAATGTTCAGATAGCTTTTGCTTGACGGCGGCGGGCCGATGCAGACGGCGTGATCGGCGAGCCGTATGTGCGCCGAATTGCTGTCGGCTTGCGAATAGACGGCTGTCGAGGTAAGGCCCAGCTTACGGCAGGTCCGCGCGGCACGAACGGCTATTTCACCCCGATTGGCGATAAGAATATGCTGCATAGAGCTCTTCGCGCGTCCCCATTCAGCTTTGCCTCGATAGACCGTCAATATCCACGATATAAGATAATTGATTCCATATTTTGGAGACTGCATAGTGAGAATGTGTGTCCTGCCCTGTCAAGCGCCATAGTGGCAACATATTCAAATTGAACAGGATCCGGTCCGTGCCGCTGACTTTCAAGGACGTTGCGGAAATTCTCAAACTCATCGACGCGTCCGAGTGCGATGAAGTGGTGCTCGAGCTGGAGGGCATGCGGCTGGTGGTGCGCCGCAACGCCGCCGGTTCGGCGGAAGCGAGCTTCACGCCTGGGCCCGGAGAAACACCGGAAACAATCACGGCGTCCGAAATTTCCGAGCACCACCAAAGCGCCGTGCCTCCTGCCAAAGTGCCGGCTTCTTCCGCCGGGCCGGGTTTAACCGACATTCGCGCACCGATGGTTGGCACTTTCTACCGACGCCCGTCGCCTGAAGAGCCGCCGTTTGTCGAGGAAGGTTCGAAAGTCGAGAAGGGTGACCCACTGTGCCTCATCGAGGTAATGAAGCTGTTCACCACCATCGAGGCGCCGGCGGAGGGAACCGTGGTTTTGATCTTTCCAGACGACGAAACGCTCGTGGAATTCAATCAACTTCTGTTCCGGATCGGTGCCTGATCACGCTGTGCTACTCGGCGGCGCCTTGCGTTATCACCTGGCGCTCTCGCGCAAAGTACAGCCATGTGCCCATCAGGAGCACTATGCCGATCAGCGCCGCATGCCAATAGATCTGCCCCAAGGTCATCGCCATGAAGCCACAGAATGCCGCAATCAGAAAGACGCCGCGTTCCCAGCCGTTGAGCACACGGAAGAAATGGCCGTAAGCGGCGACGGATACGACGAACTGAATTGCGATCACCTCCAGTACGGCCGGAACGACGGCCCATGTCAGATTTGGGAAGGACATCAGCTCAGGAGAATAGACGAAAGCGAAGGGGATGATGAATGTTGTCGCCGCGATTTTCATGGAGTCAATTGCGGTTCGCAAGAAACCCGCGTTGGCAAGCTTTGCCGCCGCCAACACACTCACCGCGACGGGCGGGGTCAACGTTGAGAATACGGCGAAATAGAAGACAAAGAAATGAGCCTGCAGCTGCGGCACGCCGATCTGCTGCATGAAGGGGACAAGCGCCAAGGCCACGATGATATAGGCAACCGGCGTCGGCAAGCCCATTCCGAGAATAAGCGAGACGACCATGGCGCCAATGAGCAGGAGCAATTGCGAGTCCGGCAGGTACTGAACCAGCACCGAACCAAGCCGCCCCGACAAGTTCGTGGTCAACATAACCTGGCCAAGCGGGCCAATGGCGATCAACAGCAGCGACAGGACCGCGACAAGAAAGAATCCTTCCCCGACTGCCTCATAAAGCGCTTTTCGCATTGGGCGGTACTTGCCCTGGAAGATACAAAACGCGAGCGCCAGCACGATGCCCCAAAGTCCCGCGATTGCCGGCGACCGGTAGCCCAGAAGCAGCCAGAGCACGACGCCGAAAGAAATAAGGAAGGTCGGCAGAAGCCGCTTGATCATCCTCACATCCACGTCCTCCTCCAATTTCGGGAGATTGTGCCGCTTGGCATAGACCGTGACGGCAATGCCGACACCGACGAGGTAGAGGAGGCCAGGTATCATTGCGGAAAGAGCGACGTCTATATAGGGGCGGTTCAGGAAGGAAGCGATGATAAAGGCGGCGAGCCCAAGGATCGGCGGCATGATCTGACCGGCTGTGGAAGCGGTCGCCTCAATGGCGCCGGCCATCGAGCTTTGATAACCGTACTTCTTCATCATCGGTATCGTGAGCCGGCCGGTAAGCACGACGTTCGAGACTGCCTGGCCCATGATCGACGCGACAATGCCGGAACCGATCAGCGCCGGACCGGCCGCGCCACCGGATATGCGGCGTCCGGTAACCTTGCCGATTTCGAGCACCATGTTCAGCATGCCAACGCCGAGCAGAATGGCGGCATAAATGATCAGGAAATAGATCGCGTCCGCCGCGACCTGGGCCAAATAGTAAAATCCCTGGTTCGTGCCGAGCCCGATGTAGTTCATCACGAATTTGGCATCGTATTTCGGCGTAATGAACAACGGGTTCTCGATCATGTGACCGAAAAAAAAGTACGCAATGGCAATACAGATGACCGAGGTCAGCAACGGACCCCAATGAATCAAGGTAAGACAGAGGATTGATACCGTCATCAGCCAGCCGAACACCATGTCGATATCGGTGAAGAAGGGCTGGGTCGTCTCCAAATGCACGGCATTGATGCGCACATAGCCCATGGCAATGGCGCTGGTGATGAGGGCGAAAACCGCGAACATAAAGCGCGGCCAGAAATAAGGACGCCGGTGCAGGTCTTCACCGGTCTCGGACATCATATCCTTGGCGCCAAGATGCTCGTCGCAAAGATTGCGGATCGCCAGCAGGCCGGTCATCAGGCAGATGCCGAGAATGAAGTTCGAATAGTGTTCGGAGGAATTCTTGACGAAGCCGAACGCCGACACGCCGATATACGCCGTCATCAGCACACCGATGACGAGAAACGGGATATCAACCGCTTTCCTAAGTTTTTTCCAGCCTTCTTCGGACATGTCGGACGCCCCATGGCCTGCCGGCGCAAGTGGTTTCGACTCTTTGTGCGGCACCCGATGGTTCCGCCAGCGGAAACCGGGCCGGAAATGTTGTCCGGCCCGGCTCGCGTTCTCTTAGAAAAACCTGCTCAACCTTTCGGATACGTCATGGGTGTGCACTTCTTGGCGAGGTCCCACCAGCCGAGTTCCTTATATGCCTTGATGGCGCCGGGATGCGTGTTCTCTTCGGAGAGACCGCAGGTCATAAGCTCCGGCGACCAGATCCTCCAAAGCGCGTGCAGTTCCTTCATCTTCGGGCCGATCTGGGCCACGGCCTTCACGATATTGTAGGCGCGCTTTTCGTCGAAGCTCTCATGTGCAGCCTTGAAGCCCTTGTTGAACCCGACGCCAAGTGCTTTGTCCTGGCTGGGGAGCGTACCGGCCGGCAGCTCGACATACTGCCAGGTAGCGCCGAATTTCTTATTCATCTTGTCGACGTCAGCCTGGGTCACGCCGAGATAGCAAATCTTCTTACCCGTCGCCTCGAGCTGACGCACCGGCCCGGGGATGATGAAGTTCTTCAGGCTCGGCTCGGCGCCTATCGGTGTTACAGCGGCGTCAGTCGCTCCATCGATAAGCTGCTGTGTGAGCTGTCCCGGCGTCATGTGACGGATGTCGGTATTGTCCGGTGTAAGCCCGAAGACGTTTTCGAGAAACAGGCGGGAGAAGACTCCCCAATCAGACTGCCCCCTGAGGCCAAGGGAAACCCGCTTTCCCTTGAGATCGGCGATTGACTTCAAAGAGCAGTCGAAGGTCGCAAGGAACTTGCCCTGTCCCCACCAGGCCTCACCATAAAGCAGCTTCCAGGGAATTTTGACCGGCTCGGGCAGAAATTCCTTCATCTCCGGCGAGCCGCCCGCATAGGCGACCTGGATGAGGGTATCCTCTGTCGAAAAGATGGAATGCTTCCATTTGCTCTTGTTGCGGCCCATTTCGCGGATATTGTACATGTACCCTGGCGTCTCCTGCGGGAGCAGCATGACGTCGGCGTTCGCCTTGATCATCTGATTCATCAGGATGGTGTCACCGGCGATCGGTCCGCAGCCGAATGGACACAACAGCACCGGAACCGCGTCGGCGGCCCTCGTCACCACAGCGCTGCCGAACAACACGGTGGCGGCCATTATGCCGGCCATGGCCAGCTTTCCAGTTATTCTGAAAATCGACATGTCGTCCTCCCTTGCCGAAACGCGCGAGACCGTTCTTCAATGCTCCGTCTCACCATCAACATTAGTTATGATCCATCATCAAGGCCAGAGGTCTTTCGCTTTTGGAACGAAAAGTATCATAATACGAAATGAGCCAACTTAGCTCCATGTGAGTCGTCTGTCTAAATATTCAAAACCAAGTGAGGATGCCGGGGCATGCACCAGGATCCGCTTTTTGAGCTTGCGGGCAAAATCATCCTCATCACCGGCGCCGCCGGAGGCCTGGGTTCGGCCATAGCACAAGCGCTGGCTGAGCGCGGCGTCACCTTGATTGTCAGCGACCTTCGCCTTGATGCGGTCGAAGAGCTTGCGGAGCACTGCGCCGCCTTTTCAACAAAAGCGGAGGCGATGGCTCTCGACATTCTCGACGAGAAGGCGATCGAGGCGGCAATCAGCCATGTCACCACGCGGTACGGACGCCTCGATGGATTGATCAATGCGGCTGGAATTTTCCGGATCGCGCCGCTCACCGAGCTGACAAGTGAAGAGTTCCGCAGCTCGATAGAGTGCAATCTTACCGGACCATTCCTGCTTACCCGCGCCGCGGCACGGGTCATGAGCGAAGGCGGCGGAGGACGAATACTTCATCTTGCATCGGTATCCAGCAGGGTCGCCAATCCGAATTATGCCGCCTATGCGAGCGCGAAGGCGGGCCTCGCTCACATGATCCGCGTCGCGGCCAGGGAACTGGCGCCGAGGGGCGTTACCGTAAACGCCATAGGCCAGGCAATGACGGAAACACCGTTTACCGCCGACTATCTGGCCGACCGCAAAAATCGCTCGCTTGCGATATCCCATATTCCCATGGGACGGCTGGGCACGGCCGACGACATTCTGGCCATGGTTATCTTGTTGATGGCGCCGGGAGGGGCGTTCATCACCGGTCAAACGCTTTATGTCGATGGTGGCCGAACACTGGTCTAGCAGTCCGCTGAAAAAACCGGTTCGGGCGTTGATCCTGCAACGCCGGGCATGGTTTTTCGGTTGCTTTTTCGAGTCGCACGGGTCGTCCGGCGAATTCCTCCTAGGGCCTTTCTGGTTTAGACAGAAGCATAACCGGAATTTTGAAGATAGTTGGCGCACTCTGGCGGCGAGAAGCAGTCGAGGCGCCGGCCGATGCGTTGCCGGAGGCCGCTATCGCGCGTCCCACCATCGATGAACGCCGCCGCAATCACTTCAAGCAGGCAGCACAAACACAAACAAGACGAACCAGACCATCTCTCAGTTCAGATCATCAAGCGTCCGGAAAGCTTCGACGACGCCAGCAACCGAACCTTGGCGAGGTCAATTTCTGGGCGCCATCCACGGCCAACTTCCGCGCCCTCCAGCTCCC
>CAYWBS010000152.1:0-6940 GCA_964456215.1 uncultured Hyphomicrobiaceae bacterium | reverse complement strand
CTGCCAAACCGCCCATCACCAACACGATACACGGTATGAGCAATTCATTCGGCACTTCAATGAAAACGCGGATATATCCGGCGCTGCCGACACTGATGGCCGCGGCCGACACCGACCCGGCGCTGACCACCATGAGGCCAACCAACAGTGCAAGCGCCCTGGAGTTTAAGCCGTTGCGAACATATGCGGCTTCACCGGCGCTCACCGGGAAACGGCAGCTCAACTCCGCAAAGGATAGCGCTGTAAAGGTCATGACTGCCGCCGCCATGACAAAGGAAATCGGCGCATGAATTCCGGCAATCCCGGCCGTTTGGCCGATAAGCACGTAAATTCCGGCGCCGATCGTCACCCCAAGGCCGTAAAGGACCAAAAGAGGCAATGACAAGCTTCGTCGCAATGAGGGTTTTGCCCCGCCATTGGCATCATGCACATTGACCGATGTCATAGAGCCTCCAAATATGGTTGTTTAGGCAGCCTAAGTCTCCAGTCCTGGCGTCTTGATCCAAGTCAGTCCCGGCGGGATTGTCGTCCCCCATCCGAGAAAATGAAAGGCGAAGAATGTCGCTTCACCATGAGCATTCCAAGACAGCTATCAGAGCCCGCCTCGCCGAAGCAAACCGTCCGAATTATTTGCGCGACTGGGTCTATGGCGGAATTGACGGAACAGTTACGACCTTTGCAGTAGTCGCCGGTATTGTTGGCGCGGAGCTTTCCTCGCAAATTATCATCATTCTCGGAATTGCCAATCTCTTCGCAGACGGCTTCTCGATGGCTGCCAGCAATTACAGCGGCACCAAAACGGAGATCGACGACCTTGAGCGCATGCGGGAGGTCGAAATGCAACACATTCGGCAGTTTCCGGACGGTGAGCGGAAAGAAATCCGTCAAATTCTGGGCAAGAAGGGACTCGAAGGGCAATCACTCGAAGATGCGGTTTCCGCGATTACTTCCAATGAGGAAACCTGGATCGAAACCATGTTGAAGGAAGAATATGATCTGGCAACTGTGGTTCGTTCTCCCATTCTTTCGGGCGCGGCAACGTTCACCGCGTTTTTTTTGTGCGGCACGGTTCCCCTGCTGCCCTACGGTCTTGGCTTTGCCAACAGCTTCGACTGGTCGCTATTCCTGACTGCCTGCGTATTCTTTGGCATTGGCACCCTAAAAAGCGCATGGTCTCTGACCAACTGGTGGCGGTCAGGCTGCGAAACGCTGGGCATAGGCCTTGCCGCCGCCGGCATGGCATATGCTGTCGGAGCCGCGTCCAGGTTCTTTGTTTAGTTAACTCTCATGCGAAAGGTGATGAGAGGTACTCTCCGCGTCTTTGCAAAAATGCGCGCGGTGCACCGGACCGGTCGGCAAGAAAGTTTCGTGGATAGTTTTCCTGCGGGCACGGTCCTTCCGCCAACGAATAGTTTTTTGTGTACAGGCAAGGAGTTCGCACTAGCGAAAAATCACGATTCGCTGAGATGGCTGACGAGTTCGGCAACCGTTTCCACCACTGTTCCGCTGCTATCAATCGGTATCCACGATATCGGACCAGTTCCCCGCTCCATCTGCATTGAAACGACCGCCGGCGTCGCATCCGAGGCGTCGCCCAAACGGGCGGACACACGATCAATCATTTTTTGTTTCCCGGTGCTCAGCCAAAATCCTTTGAACGGCACTTTCAACCGTGCCGCTATCTCCTCGATAGTGGCCCGCTCGCTTTGTTTGGAAAACACCGCGTCGACAATGACGGTGCAACCAGCACGCAATGCGATCCAGGTTTTCTGCCCCAAAACCTCGTAAATTCTTTCGCTCATCGCCTCGCTATAAAATCTCTCGTCCAGTCTCTCGGTTTCCGGAACATCGAACATAACTTTCCGCTCAATATCGCTGCGCAGATGCAATGCACCCAGTGGCAGGCCAAGCTTTGGTGCCAATGCCTCGGCCAGCGTCGTCTTTCCCGCACCTGAGAATCCGCCGATCGCAATCAACCTCGGTACGGCCAGCTCAAGAAACCGGAACGCCGTCTGGTAATAGCGGCTTGCCAGCGCGAAAGCCGTCGACCGTTCTTCTCCGTGCGAAACAGCCACTTTCTGCAAACCCACCATGGCGCGAATCCCGGCGCGGCTCGCGAGGAACAAGGGCATGGCGCGCAGAGCGTAAATGTCCTCGAAGGACCGGCTGGCACAAAGATAGCGGTTAAATATGCGGTTGGCCGCATCCCTCTTTCCTTTCTCCAGGAGATCCATGAGAAGAAAGGCCAGATCATAAAGCACGTCGACCGTAGCGATTGTATCGTCGAATTCTATGGCATCAAAGAGGACCGGCTGGCCGTCAATCACAACGATGTTTTCGCAATGCAGATCACCATGGCAAAGGCGCACAAACCCCCGTTGTCCTCGCATACGCAGACAGTGTGAGACGTCCCTGAGGCAAGATGCAGCCAGCTTTCGAAATGCGGACGGATCGCCAGTTGCTAGTTCCCGGCCCTGGCTTTCGAAAACCTCAGAGACTTCATTGATAACGGTTTCGATCGACTGTACGCCGTCCAACAACAGATTTGGTTTTGCGGCAAGATGATAACGGGAAATTGCCTTCGCGATCTTATCCGCCAAGGTCTCGGTTAATTCACCCCGTTCCAGAATGCGACTTAGCAAATCCGACTGGTCAAAGCGATGCATTCGGACCGCCCATTCGACTGGCTCCCCAGACCCACCAATCGTCAATTCGCCGCCCTTGCCCCTGGTAATCGCGACACTATCGATATAGATCTCCGGAGCGGTTTTTTTATTTCTTTCGACCTCCCTCAGGCACATGCGCCGGCGCAGTTCGAGCGTTGAATAATCGAGGTAGGAATAGCGCACGGCTCTTTTCACCTTATAGGCATGGCGCCTGGCGAGAAAAATGAACGCGGCATGTGTCGAGATTACGCCGACATTATCCGGACGGGGATCATGGGAAGCGGGATCTTTCAAAAACGAAACGACAGCTTCCTGTTCCGCCGGAATGTCGCCTCCGACGCCGCCACTATCGACGAATGTTATTCCTGTCCTCACAAGCCCGACGATAATCGTTCCTTTCCAGAACTTATTGACCCTGATCAAAGCCCTTTCGGTCACTGACGGGAATATGATAGCCAAACGTACGGAGCGGTGTCACATGAAGCCAGTTCGAACATGGATATTGATCGCCGACGGATCGCGCGCCCGGATTCTTTCAAACAATGGGCCGGGAAAGGGGCTTGAGCCTGTCCGAGACTTCGAATTCGAGAAAGGCCGGCTAGCACCCGGTGAGATTATGGCCGACCGGCCCGGCCGCACATTCGACTCTTCCGGCCCCGGCAGACACGCCATGGCCTATCCTGCCGACCCTGTACGCGAAGCGCAGAAACGTTTTGCGATGCAGCTGATCGAATTCCTCAATGACGAACTGGCGGGCGGTGCTTTCGACCGCCTCATTATTACCGCTCCCGCCAAATTTCTCGGCGATCTCCGGGCATCGATTTCAAAACCACTCGAAACTGCCACGATCGCAGAAGTGCGCAAGGATCTCACCCGGCTGCCAAATGACAAGTTACCGGAGCATTTCGAAGACATTCTAGTGCTTTGAGCCGCCTCGGACTTGCCGGGTTCGTTGACCTGAATCAAAGTCGGCCAGTTGTCCCTTCGATAATAAATAATTTACCTAAATATATCTGTTACAGGCGCTGTGGCGGAAGAGATCATTTAAGGGTCCGCCAAGGCGCGACACCATTTGGAAGGATGTTCGTCATGGAATTCAAATCCCTAGTCCCCTCTCTGTGGGGAAGACATGCCGATATGCGCAATCCCTTTCAAGCCATGCAACGGGAAATGGATCGTCTGTTTGAGGATTTCGGAAAGCGATTCCCGTTTCCTGGCGAAGAAAACGGATTCGATAGCCTGTCGCCAGTTATCAATGTGAGCGAAACGGATACCGAGATCGAAGTTACCGCGGAATTGCCGGGCGTCGACGAGAAAGACATTGACGTCACGCTTGTCGACAACAGGTTAACGATCAAAGGCGAGAAGAATACCGACAAAGAGAAGAAGGAAAAGAACTATCATCTGGTCGAGCGCTCTTATGGGTCGTTCCAGCGGTCGATCACGCTACCTTTTGCAATCGAATCGGGTCAGGTCAAAGCCAACTTCGAGAAAGGTGTGCTCACGGTTACGCTTCCCAAACCTCCCGAAATCGAAGCGAAGACCAAGAAAATCGCAATAACATCCGGAAACTGACCGAGCCCGTCGTGGCGGTGCGGCCGCCGCGCGAATCCGCTGGCGGTCGCAGCCTCGACCGGGTGAAAAAGCGGTCATCTGGTGTGACGGGCAAATGACATGCGGAAGACGGTCCCTTTTTCGGGCTGACCGGCCTAACAAACCGTAGGCATGCATGCCCGGATTTCGAACTTCTGATGCGATTTGTCTCTCGTGATGTCGAACTGGCGCCCGTCCTGGCAGCGTACCCGACCGTCAATTCCAAGATCGTTACCGATCGGAATTTTCTTCAGTCGGAGCCATTCACCAAATTGACAATTCTGTTCACTAAGCAATTGTTGTTTTAGAATTATCTCCCAGGTTTCTTCACCGGCCAGCGAAACCGGAACACCGCAAATAATCAGGAGACCCGCTGTCAATATGACGCTAGAATAACCGACCTTCCGGCCGTTCGTCGAATTCGGCATGGCGCTCGTCCGTACTCATGAGATTCAGATGAACATAGTCTCTATCGATACCGCCGATCGTCCTTTGATCCACGTCAAATTTGCTCGAATCGTCTGCCGCCTGAAAATATCCGCAGTTGACAGATTCGCTACCGTTATTTTGGTGCTCGCAGTGCTCGGCAATGCCCAGTTGGTCAGCCCCGGCGCCGCCGCGGAAGCCGATGTTGCCGCCGGCGCCGCGCTGGCAAAACGGCTCTGTGCGCGCTGCCATTCTGTTGATGCATCCGGCAAAAGCCCGATTGCAAATGCGCCCCCTTTTAGAACGTTCAAATCCAAATGGCCGCTCAGTTATCTGGAAGAAGCCCTTGCCGAAGGGATCGTCACCGGCCATGAAGAAATGCCTGAAGTCAGGCTTTCTCCAGATGAAATCGAGCAACTGCTTTCCCATATCGAGTCATTGCCCGTACAGTCGGAATAAGCCTATTTGAGCGAATTGCCGCAGAGCCATTCCGACGCATGGGATAACGCTTGCAGAATTCGTCTCCTTGACCATATCTAGAACTGGATGCAAAGATAAAATCTATCGTCGGAATAGGGTTGCGGCTGACGAGGGGATTTGGCTGGATGTGTGCACTACCGAGTAAATCCCTCAATCTGGGACATTGCGAACATTGCGCCATCCGCAATAGGGCGATTTGTGGTGCTCTCTCGCCGGAAGAATTGGTTCGCATAAATCAAATTGTCCATCAACGTCAGGTCCGTGCCGGTCAAATCATCATGTCCGACCAGGAACCTGTCTCTTATTTCGCCAATATAATCTCCGGCGTCGTCAAACTTACCAAAACTCTCGACGATGGCCGCCAGCAGATCGTCGGCATTTTGTTTCCCCCGGACTTTATCGGCCGGGCTTACAGTGAACGCATCCCTTACAACGCTGAAGCGATCACCGATACCACCATATGCTGCTTTCCCCATGCAAGCTTTGAAAGGCTTTTGAACGAAATCCCAGAACTTGAGCACAAACTTTTCGAACGCACCCTCGATGAATTGGATTCAGCCCGTGAGTGGATGGTCCTCCTTGGACGCAAGAGCGCGGAAGAAAGAATCGCAAGTTTCTTGCTGCATATCGCTCGCCGCACGGATCTGGTCCGCTGCCCACATGGCCAAAGACCGGAATTTACCGTGTTCAAGCTTCCGCTCACGAGGATGGACATGGCGGACTATCTGGGTTTGACCATCGAGACCGTGAGCCGCCAAATGACAAAACTGAGGTCCAGGAACATCATCAAGATTGACGAGAATACAATCATCTCGGTCCTGGATATGGGCGCCCTCGAGGAAATCGCCGGCCAGGAACGGACTGATATGTATCACGATTCCGCTGCGTTGAAGTAGCTCGGCACCCCGCCATACAGTCCCTCGTACCGTGGCATAATCTTTAATTTGGCAACTGGAACACGAATGTCAGATCAAATGCCGCTTAAGAAAATCCGGTTGGAGCTTGCCCGTGATCGCGACCATCCCGCGGGGCGGCGGGATTGCGGGTACGAGTTTACGGCGCCCATCGACGAAAGCGGCCATATTGACGCTGACACGTGGCGAACTCACCGAGACAACTGCCGGGTTAAGCGTTTCTGGACCGGATCGAAAGACGAAATAGGCCATGTGGTCCGAAAGCCCGGGGGTTCCTGGGCTTTCCATTACGATATTCTGGGTGACGCGGATGACGACGAGACTGGATATCGTTTTGGCGACCATGCCTTTCAGCCAGGCGAATATGTATCCATCAAGGAGCATGACGATGTCCTGCGGACATTCAGGGTAGTCTCCGTCACCTAATTTTCTTGAAGTCCCGCGAAACCAAACGAGTTCGCCGCAGCACGAAAATTGACCGCCCGGGACGACGGGTACAACAGACCGGTCGGCACCCATTGAGACGATTGGCGCGCACCGGTACCATGTTCCCGGCGGTCCGGATGCGGGGCTAGCTGGGCTGACCTTTCTTGTGGCGCGGCAATTCAGTAAACTCACATACAATTTTGCGGTTCGACCCCAGATAATGGCCCCAAAATCCCGGGCCGTCCGGCATGTCCGCAGTTTTTGTCATCAAGGAGGACTGCAGTTCAATGAGGGGTGCGACAATTTATCCATTCAAATAACAAAAGTTCGAGCCATATTGATTGTTCATTTTGACGAGCGCCGGAATATTTCCGGTTACGCTCTTCCACCAACGGACCCCTTGTTCATCGGCAATACATATGACATTTAGGACCG
>CAYWBS010000151.1:0-6968 GCA_964456215.1 uncultured Hyphomicrobiaceae bacterium | reverse complement strand
CCAAATGGGTGGCGGCCTATAATCTGATGCCCGCCGGCATGGTGCTCAGGATGATGATGAGTGCGCGGCGCATCTTCGAGCCGCCAAAACCGCGCTTCGGCGTCAAGTTCACCGGCCATACGCCGCCGCGCCTGACCGCCGCCCGCGCACGGGTCATCGAGCTTGCCGGAAACGGCCTGGTATGGCCGAAGAAGGATCTCGCCGAGGCCGCCGGCGTCGGCACCGCCGTCATCGACGGTCTCGTCAAGGCGGGCACGCTCGCCCAAAGCGCTCTGCCCAGAAGCCAACTGCCGCAACCGCGGCCCCGCCACGCGCCCGCCGGCCTCTCACCGCAACAGGAGGAAGCCGCGCACGCGCTCCGCGCCGCCGTTCATGGCGGCAATTTCTCCGTCACCCTCCTTGACGGCGTCACCGGCTCCGGCAAGACGGAAGTCTATTTCGAGGCGGTCGCGGAAGCCCTGGAACGCGGCGGCCAGGTGCTCATCCTGCTCCCGGAAATCGCGCTCACCAGCCAGTTCACCGCCCGCTTCGAGGCGCGTTTCGGCTGTCCCCCGGTTGAATGGCATTCGTCGATCTCGGCGGTCGAACGGGCGAAAATCTGGCGCGCCGCCGCCACCGGAGAAGCGCGGGCGGTGATCGGCGCCCGCTCCGCCCTCTACCTGCCGTTTCGCCAGCTGGCGCTGATCGTCGTCGACGAAGAGCATGACACCGCCTTCAAGCAGGAGGATCGCGTCAACTATCATGGCCGGGACATGGCCGTCGTGCGCGCCTCTCTTGGCGATTTCCCGATCGTCCTGGCCTCGGCCACGCCGTCCATCGAGAGCCTGGTGAACGTCAAATGGGGCCGCTATCGCCATGTGCCGCTGCCGGAACGCTTCTCCGGACAGGCCATGCCCGAGATCGCCGCGATCGATATGAAGCGCGACCCGCCGGAAAAGGGATATTGGCTGAGCCCGCCGCTCGTCGAAGCGGTGACGGAGACACTCGCCGGCGGTCAGCAGGCGCTTTTGTTCCTCAACCGGCGCGGCTATGCGCCGCTCACGCTGTGCCGAAATTGCGGCCACCGTTTCGACTGTCCGCAATGCTCCGCCTGGCTCGTCGAACACCGCTTCCGCAACAGCCTGAACTGCCATCATTGCGGTTTCACCATGCCGCAGCCGCGCGCCTGCCCGAAATGCGAGGAAAGCGATACGCTGGTGCCCTGCGGGCCGGGGGTCGAGCGCGTCGCCGAGGAGGTGGTCGAGCGCTTTCCCGACGCCCGTCTCGCCATTCTCTCCAGCGATCACGCGCCGAACGTGCAGGCGCTCCGCGAGGTGATCCGGCAAATCACCGAAGGCGAAGCCGATATCATCATCGGCACGCAACTCGTCGCCAAGGGCCATAATTTCCCGGGACTGGCCCTGGTGGGCGTCGTTGACGGCGATCTCGGGCTCAGCCATAGCGGCGACCTCAGGGCCGCCGAAAAGACCTATCAATTGCTGTATCAGGTCACCGGCCGGGCCGGGCGCGCGGCGATCTCCGGCCGCGGCCTGGTGCAGACCTATAATCCGGACCATCCGGTGGTCCGGGCGCTGCTTTCCGGCGATCGGGAGAATTTTCTGGAGCGGGAAATCGTGCAGCGCCGTGAGGCCGGCCTGCCGCCTTTCGGCCGTCTGGCGTCCCTGATCGTGACGGCGAAATCGCGCGAGGCAGCGGAAACTTACGCCCGCGCCGTGGCGCGGCTGGCGCCGCGGTCGAAGCACGTCGCCGTGCTCGGTCCGGCCGAGGCCCCGATCGCCGTCATCCGCGGCCGCCACCGCTTCCGCCTGCTCGTCAAGGCGCCGCGCGAGACGGATCTGCAGGCCTATCTTGGCGCCTGGCTGGCCGTGGCGCCGAAGCAGAAAGGCGGCCTCAGGCTCACCGTCGATATCGATCCCTATAATTTTATGTAGAAGATGCCACGGGGCGCGGCCGCCGAACTGCCGGGCCAAAGCCAAGCCGCCGCCACACAGCCATTTAGGAAAACCATGATGAGCGAACCAATCATAAAGACGGAAGTCGATGCCAGGGGCGTTGCAACCATCAGACTCAACCGCCCGGAAGTGAACAATGCCTATAACGGCGACCTGGTCGAGAGCCTGATCGACGCCCTGGCGCGCCTGCGGGCGGAGCGGGGTGTGCGGCTGGTGATCCTGCGCGGCAATGGCCGCCATTTCCAGGCCGGCGCGGACCTTGCCTGGGTGCGGGAATGCCGCAGGAAAAGTGCGGACGAAAATCTGGAAATCTCGAAGACCACGGCGCGGATGTTTGGCGACCTCACCGCCTTTCCGAAACCAACCATCGCCCTCGTCCATGGCGGCTGTTTCGGCGGCGGCACCGGGCTTGCCGCCGCGTGCGACATCGTCATTGCCGCGGAGGATGCGATTTTCTCCATCACCGAAGCCCGCTGGGGCCTGGTCGCCACGCCGATCCTGCCGCAACTCATCTCCCGGCTCGGCCCCGGCCGGACCCGGCGCTATGCGCTGAGCTCGGAGCGGTTTGACGGCCGGCGCGCCTTGGCCATCGGTTTTGCCGACGAGATTTCGCCGATGGAAAAACTCGATGAGACGGCCGCCCCGATCATCGAAGCGCTGCTCGCCACGGCGCCGCAAGCCCAGGCCGAAACCAAGGCCGAGATCCTGCACTTCGCCGGTCTTACATTCACCGGCCAGGACGTCGAACAAATGGCCGCGCGCCACGCCCGGAAACGCCGGAGCGCGGAAGCCGAGGAAGGCCTCGAGAGCTTTCTCGAAAAGCGCACGCCCTCCTGGTATCCGCAATAGGTTTTGCGTTATCAGGCGTATTTACGGACCTTACAAAAATCGCCCCGGCTATCGCCTTCGCCCGGCCGTCCTGATAGTGTTCCCGGCACAAAACGTCCATTTGAAATTGAAGCACCGGATGCGGACCGCTTTCGTTGACCGCGTAGAGTAGGGAGTGTTGGTGATGGCTGACGGACGAGGGGCGATACTTGCCAGCTGGGGCCGGATAATCGATTACTTGTTCGGACGTAACGCCCTGATCGGGGTGGCCTCCTTCATGCTGCTCGGCATCTCGGGCTTCGCCACCTGGAGCGGCATGGCAGATTTCATCATCGGCGTCCAGGCCACCGACGGTTTGCCGCAGCTCAGGGAAATCGGCGGCCTCTCTTTTTCCGCGGAAATATTCGTCATCACCATCGTCGTCGTCCTTACCTTCCTGATGTGGCTGGCGCTCCGCGAGACGTTCCGCCCGCGAAGCGACAAGCATCGCGCCGAGCGTTTCGTAACGCTGCCGCTCTATCTTTTTCTCGCCCTGTGGTCCGTCGGCTTCGGCTATGGGTTCTGGTGGAGCCTGATCGCCGGCTCGGAGGCGACGCGCACAAGTCTCTCCGGCTTGCAGGAAGACGCCCGCGACGCCGCCGCCGCGGTCGCCGCGCGCCTCAACGCGGTGCGCATCCAGCTCGACAATGTGGTCGCCTGGTCGGAAGCCCAGATGGCCAGGGAAGATACCAGCGGCGGCAGTTGCGGCCTGCCATCCGGTGCCGGCCGCGGACCGCTTTATAATGCGCGGCGCGGCGTGCGCGATCAGATCGCGACGCTCAGGGACGGGATTTCCAATTCCTGGATCGCCCCCATACAGGCCGATCTCGACGCCCTGCGCAAAAGCGCCGCCGCGCTTGAAGGCGCCACGGTCGCGGAACGCCAGCAGCAATTCGAGGCGAAGGCCTCCGCAATACGTGGCAGGGCGCGAAGCATCGCCGCCAGAAGCAACGAATTCGGCAAGTCGACCGCGGCGGAAATGCGCGCCCTTGCCGAAGCCGTCTCCATCACTCCGGGGAAAACCGGTTTTTCCTGCTATGATCCGACGCTGGCGCAACGGCTGCGCCAGGCAGCCAAACAGGCGGCGGAACCCGCCGTCCTCAGGCTGCGCAAGGTGTCCTTCACCGAAGGCGCCGCCGGCGTCGCCAACGCGGTCAAGAATCTGTGGGGCAATATCGGCCGCTATCTTTCGAGCCTGGTGCGCTTCGTCGTCTCTTGGGGCGATTCGTCCGCCAGCGGCACCACTTCGAGCGGCGAGCCGATTACCGGCCGCGATCTCATCGCCCTCCTTGCCACCATCGGCGTCGATTTCGGTCTCTTTGTGTTGACGGTGCTCAATCCGCCGGTGAGGACGCTCAGAACCCGGCCGCTCGATGCCAGCATGCGCCGCCAGCTTGGCCAGGCGATCGGCAGCGTCATTCGGCGCACGAACACGGATCAGGAATGGGTGCGCAGACACTTCATTCATCACCGGGCGGCCTCCTATTTCGTCATTCCAAATCTCTATAGCTCCGATCCGGGCAAGCCGGGCGAAGATGTCAGGGCGCTGGCGATGAACCAGCTTGCCGGCATGCTCGTCGATCTTGATCTTGTCCGCTGGCCGACAAAAAAAGAAGGACGCGCATTAAAAAAAGAAGAACAAAAGCTGAGCGACACGGATTTATCCACGACGCGGAAGAAAAGATTAGAGCAACTGAAAAAAGAAGGCATAGAACTTGATAAGGAGAAGGAGGCGTGGATCGAAGCAGCGACACCGCTTCGAAACCACGGCCTGTTCTCGAAAGCCGAACATATGCTGGAGACGGCGGGCTGGAGCAAACGGGCGCGGGCGGACATCGAAGTGTTTGTTCTCGTGGACGCGGAAGGACTGACGCCGCTTCTCGCCGTCCTCAATGACCGGCTGCCCGAGGACAATGCGGAAAGCGCCACGACAACAACCGAGACGCCGCCGGCGGCTAAGCCGGAGCCGGCCATTTAAGGAGAGCTATGCAGCCTTTCGGGGAAAGTGTCGGGGCACGCGCCGGATGATCGCCCATACCGCCGGCCTTCAGGGTTCTGCTCCGCCGCAAGCAGCCGATTTCGAATTTGGGTCGCGGGCGGGCTTCGATGACCGAGCACGGCTGAGCCTGGACCCGTAAACATGCGGCGCATCGTTGTCGTTCTCGGATCAACACAGACGCTAGCCTGGGCGTCGAGCTATTACCTGCCGGCGATCCTGGCGGTGCCCATCGCGCGGGATCTCGGCGTCGACAGCGCCTGGATCTACGGCGCCTTTTCATTCGCCCTGCTGGTGTCGGCGCTGCTCGGGCCGCGCATCGGCCGGACCATAGACGCCATCGGCGGACGCAACGTCCTCGCGGTCTCGAACCTTGTGCTGGCGGCGGGGCTGGTGCTGCTTGCCGGCGCCACCTCAAATCCCGTCGCCTGGCTCGCATGGATCGTCCTTGGCGTCGGCATGGGTCTCGGCCTTTACGATGCCGCTTTTGCAACGCTCGGCCGGATCTACGGCGCCGACGCGCGTCCGGCAATCACCGGCATTACGCTCATCGCCGGATTTGCAAGCACGGTCGGCTGGCCGCTCACCGCGTGGGGCCTGGAGGAAATCGGCTGGCGCGCCACCTGCCTGGCTTGGGCGGGCGCCCATATCCTCATTGGTTTTCCGGTCAATCGCCTGTTGCTGCCGGCCTCGCCACCACTACAGCCGGTCGCGGCCGGCGAGACCGGATCGGCGAAGCCCCATATCCCCATGGACAGAGCCATGTGGCTGTTGGGCTTCGCGTTCGCCTCCGCGTGGATCGTCACCGCGGCGATGGCCGTCCATCTGCCCCGCATTCTGGAAGCGGCCGGAGCGACGACAACCGAGGCCATCGCCGCCGGGTCGTTGATCGGACCTTCCCAGGTGGCGGCGCGCATCCTCGAAGCGCGTTTTCTGAGCCGTTACCACGCCCTCTTTACGGCACGTCTCGCGGTTGCCGCTCACCCGGCCGGAGCCCTGATCCTGGCGCTCTCGGGCGGCGGCCTGCCGTTCCTGTTCGCCGCGCTTCATGGCGCCGGCAACGGCATCGTCACCATCGCCAGGGGAACCGTTCCCCTTGCCGTGTTCGGCCCGGAAAACTACGGCTACCGGCTCGGTCTGCTCGGCGCGCCGGCGCGCATTGGCCAGGCCGGCGCGCCCCTGGCGTTCGGCGTGCTTATCGACCGGTTCGGGACCGGCGTATTGTTGATTTCGTCCGCTCTCAGTCTGGCGGCGCTGCTAGCGTTTTTGCTGGTTCGCCCCAAGCAGCGGGGCGGTTAGGGGCAACCCGGCCGCTCTAGATATTCGGACTTCGCGGATCGATTGCGGGTGACGGAAAGCGCGGCGGTTTCATTGGCAAAATCGGCGGCGGAACGATCTTGATGTTCAACTCACCCCACGATTCCTTGTTTTCACTGCTGAACGGCTTGATGAGCATGACGCCCGATTTGTTCCTCACCGCCGCCTCCATGACCTCTTCAAGCTTTTCGGCGGACCGCTGGTGCCAGGGGAGCATGTAATAGCGCGGCTCGGTGGTGGTATCGAGACGCAGCCACAAATAGATCGCCTTGCCTTCCTCAAAGCTGACGCCGAGCACGGTCGCTTTCTCGACATTGCGCTCAAACCAGGCCAGTTCTTTCGGTTTAGGCTTGGAGAGCAGGCCCGCATAGGCGGTATAGGTCAACGGCAGGAGCAGAGCCGCCAGCAGGCTTGCCACGACGCGAATCCATGTTGCCCGCGGCGACCAAATGGCGATGCTGGTCAACAGGCCGCCGATAATGGCGGCGGCGGCAAACAAATAAAACAGGATATCCATCATCCGAACCCTCTCAGGAGACCGCTACAGCGCCAACTCCTGATCTTGTTTGAAACTCTGGCCAAATCATTCCCTTGCCCGGCCGCTCGCCGGCGGTTGCGGCAGCCCGGTATCACATTTGCTTGGCGATCAATGGCCGGTACAGCGTCGAGACGCTGCCCGGCACCAGCTCGCCATCCGTCCTCAGCCTGAATCGAAAGACCGTCACTTCCTGATTGTGATAGGTCAGCAGCACCGAGCTCTGCAACAGCTGCCGGGTTATTTCAAGATCCGATCGGACGCTCACCACGACTTTCACGGGCACGATCTTGCCCGCCGG
>CAYWBS010000150.1:0-7014 GCA_964456215.1 uncultured Hyphomicrobiaceae bacterium | reverse complement strand
CGCCGATAGGAACGATGCCAATGCCGCAAAAGAGGGAGAATGCGTTTGCCTGGCACCGCTGGGCGGGCTTCGCCGGCGGACCGGCTGTGGCGGTCCTCTTGCTTATCGCAGCCGGCATGACTTCGACATCGAGCCAGGCATGGGCTGTCGGAGCGGTCGGCCTCCTCATGGCGGTGTGGTGGATGACGGAGGCGGTGCCGCTGGCGACGACGGCGCTTCTGCCTTTGGTGCTTTTTCCGATCCTGGGTATCAGCAGCATCGAGACAACGGCTTCGTCTTATGCCCATCCGCTGATCTTTCTCTTTCTCGGCGGATTCTTGCTGGCGCGCGCCATGGAACGTTGGGGCCTGCACAAACGCATCGCATTCCACATCTTGAAGCTCGGCGGCAGCAAGCCGTCGTCGATCATTTTGAGTCTCATGACCGCGACCGCATTTCTGAGCATGTGGGTCAGCAACACCGCCACAGCCATGGTGATGCTGCCGATCGGGCAATCCATAGTGGCCACGTTCAAGGAACAGACAGGATCCGAGGAGCGAGCGGATCTCACCGCGTTCTCGGCAGCGCTGATGCTGGGAATCGGTTATGCCGCCACCATCGGCGGCATGGGGACCCTGATCGGAACGCCGCCAAACGCGCTTTTTGCAGGGTTCATGGCAGATAGTTACGGGATCAGGATCGGATTTGCCCAATGGATGCTCGTCGGCATACCTGTCGTCGTCATCCTGTTGCCCATGACCTGGCTCGTTCTGACCAAAGTCGCCTTTCGCTTCTCGTTGCCCGAATTTGGAAGGACGCAGGATATTTTGGCAGCAAAAACCAGCGCGTTGGGAAAAATGTCACGAGGGGAGACATTGGTTGCGATCCTGATGGGGCTGACGGCGGCCGCATGGATTTTCCGCCCGCTACTTGGCAAATTGTTTCCAGGTCTGGCGTTGTCGGATGCGGGAATAGCGGTTACGGCCGGCGTTCTGCTCTTCATAATACCTGTCCGGCGGTCCGAGGGCCGGTTCCTGCTCTCCTGGGATGAGGCCATCGGCATACGCTGGGACGTCCTGATCCTCTTCGGTGGCGGACTTGCGCTGGCAGCTGCCATCAGCAGTTCCGGCCTGGACGCTTTGTTCGGATCGGCACTGTCGGCATTTGGAGAATTGCCGGTGTTCTGGCTCATTCTTTTCGTGATGATCTTCATCGTCTATTTGGGAGAGCTTGCCAGCAATACCGCAATGGCCGCCATCTTTCTTCCCATTGCGGGTGCGACCGCACTCGCCATGGGCGAAAGCCCGCTTTTGCTGACATTTCCAGTGGCAATCGCCGCCTCATTAGGATTTATGCTGCCGGTGGCAACGCCACCCAATGCCATCATATTTGGCAGCGGCGCCGTCACGGCGCAGCAGATGCTCAAGGCAGGCGCCGTCCTGGACGTGATCGGCATCGCCGTCGTAGCCCTGTTTGCCACGACCCTCGGCTTTTGGGTCCTTTCGATCGAGTGATCGGACCAGCGTTTCCCGGAGTTGGACGAATGGAATTGAAAACGCATGGTCTTTGCTTTTGCATTCACGATTATCACGGGATCGAGGTTCCCGCGTGGATCACAGGGCGCATAGCTTACTGGCGCATCCACGGGGTTGGCCGCAGCCCGGAGGAGCGCTATTCAAAGACAGCGCTGAGAAGTGTTGCCGCAAAGGTCCGGAAAGCCTTTGCCGAAGGCTATGATGCTTACGGCCATGCCGTCGATGATGCGGCCCGACTGAAAGCGTTGCTCGGCGATAAACGAGATCGGCATGAAAGGTAGGGCCAAAATGTCGCCCTTAGAGGCCGCCCTCAAATATCTCGCTTTCGGCTGGTCCGTCATTCCGGCTGCCGAACGGGCGAAGCGGCCGATTGTACGCTGGCAAGCCTATCAGAACGGTTTGCCGAGCCGGGAGCAAGTGCAGAGCTGGTTTCGTCGCTGGCCAAACGCCAACCTGTCCGTCGTTACCGGTGCCGTCTCCGGCATTATCGTGCTTGATATCGATCCCAAGCATGGTGGTAGGGACTCCCTGGCCGCTCTGGAAAAACGGCACGGCGCCCTGCCGGAGACGGTCGAGGCTGAGACTGGCGGAGGCGGACGTCATCTTTATTTCTCTTATCCGGGCCATGAGGTACGCAATCGCGCCGGCATGGCGCCGGGGCTTGATCTGCGCGGCGAGGGCGGTGTCATCATCGTGCCGCCTTCGATCCATCCCTCCGGCAAGCCCTATCGCTGGGTGCCGGGCCATGCGCCGGATGAAATCGCACTCGCGCCTCTGCCGATCTGGCTTCTTGAGCCGCGCTTTGGTGGCGATGAACAGCTTGGCCGTCCACTTCAATATTGGCGCGCGTTGGTCAAGGAAGGCGTGGAGGAGGGCCGCCGCAACAGCACGGTCGCCTCCTTTGCCGGTCATTTGCTCTGGCACGGTGTCGACCCCGACGTGATCATGGAGCTTCTGCTTGCCTGGAACCATGTCCGCTGCAAGCCACCTCTTGCCGATGAAGAAGTGATCCGGACGGTCCGCTCAGTCGAGAAGACCCACCGCGGAACGCAGGCACATTCCCAACGCTAGGCCCGTCATATCCTTGGCCGCCGGTTTGACCTCAATTAAGGGCTGAGCGAGGTGCCGGTCTGGGTCCTTGCTACGCTTCAAGAAGGAAAGAAACCTTCGCATTGATGCGATATTTCTCGATCTTGCCATCCTCGACCGTCGCTTCAAGATTTTCAATGTAGATCGACTTGACGCCACGAACGGTCTCGGACGCTTCTTTGACGGCTTGCTCAGCCGCGTCCTCCCAGCTCTTGTTGGATTCGGCGAGAACTTCGATCACCTTCAGCATTGTCATGGTTTTCTCCCCTTGTTTCGTTTGATGATACCGACCTTCACTCCGCGCTGAGATCTCTCGCGCGGCTCATGACTTCGACAGACATTACGACGCCGGCAACGGACCACATTGATGCTGATCAACAGCCCCCTCGCCAAATTTCGATTTTGCCGTTTGATTTGCCTCAAGGCCCGCACCGGACTTTCCGAATAAACGAATTCGATACTGGGCCATAAGGCCCGGCGCCGAAGAGCATTCACAGGAAAGATGAGGAGATGAAATTGTGGAGCTTCTGGGTCTTCTTGGGTGCTTTCACCCTGGCGCTTCAGATGCAAGCGGGCATTGCCGCCGATCCAACGGCCATTCGCGGCGTCATTGCCGAACACTGCACGGAATGTCACCGTATTCCCGGTTTTATTGAGGAGGGTCGTAACCCTGAGATCGGCGCGCCCGACTTTCAGGAGATCGCTGACAATCCAAAGGTGTATACGCACGAACGGCTCGCAACGTTCTTACGCGAACCGCATTTTCCGATGCGCGGGTTCACATTGTCGAAATCCGATATTCAGAACATCATTGCCTTCATCGAAAGTCTGCAAGGCCGGCCGAAGCCGTAAGTGGCTTCGAGGTTACAAAAAATCTAGCCCCACCGCCTGAGTTTCATGGCGCTGCGTACGCGTATGTCAGCAAGCTTGATCGCCGCTTCACGGGGTTTCAGGCCCTCATCCTTTGCCGCCTGAAGCACTTCCCTTGTGTTGGTGCGCAGTTTCTCTTCGATAATGGCGAAGGCGGACGACTGCGCGCCGCCATGATATTCGACCGCGGCGCAGATCACGCCGCCGGCGTTGGCGATGAAATCAGGAACGCAGAGGACCCCCCGCTTATGCAACGCAGCTTCGGCCTCGAGGGTGACGGGGATGTTGGCGCCTTGGAGCACGATCTTGCAGTCAAGGCCATCCACATTGTCGGCGTGGATCACGTCCGGGCGGGCCGCCAGTATCCAGATATCGCAGGGAACGCCGACAATATCGTCTCGCTTGAGCTTCTTGCCGTTCGGATAGCCGGCGATCGGTTTGCCACTGTCCTTGAACGCAATGAGATCCGCAACTTCCATGCCTTCCTGATTGACGGTGGCGCCTTTCGAGTCTGATGCACCAACAAGCACCGCGCCTTTTTCCGCGAGAAACCGGGCAGCGTGCTTGCCGACCGAGCCGAAGCCCTGAACGACGATCCGGGCGCCGTCAAGTTTTAAGTCGCAGAAGTCCTGCGCCACTTCAGCAGCAACCGCCAGCCCAAAACCGGTCGCTCCAATCTCATCCAGGGGAATACCGCCGAGCTCGCGTGGCAGGCCCACCGAGCGGCCAATCTCATCCTGGATCCAAGCCATGGCAGATTCATCCGTTCCCATATCCGGCCCGGCAATATAGTCGGTAATATCGACGATGGCCGAGGCGAAGGCGCGGATCGTCTCCTCCTTTTGATCGGCCAGCATTGCCGGATCAGCGGAAATGACCGATTTGCCGCCGCCATGGGCGAGGCCTGCCGCGGCATTCTTGAAGGTCATGGCGCGGGCGAGGCGAAAACACTCCTCAACGCTGACGTCCGGCGCCATGCGTGTGCCGCCGATGGCGGGTCCGGCCGCCACATTGTCAACGACCACGATCGCCTTGAGGTTCACCGACGGCTTGTAGATATGGACGATTTTCGCCGGCCCGAGATCGTCGGCAAACCTGAATATGTCTGCGGTCACTGGCGTCTCCGCTGCTCAATTCCGTGATCTTTTCGCTCCAGATCCTCAATGACGGCCTTCAAGAACGCCGCCGCCTCCGCACCCGTCACCGCGCGGTGATCAAACGTGAGTGACAGCGGCAAGACATCGCAAGCCTGGATTTCTCCACCGCAAACGCGCGGCTCGGCCGTGATGCGCCCGGCCCCAAGAATGGCGACCTGAGGCGGCATGATGATGAGCGTCGCATAACGCCCCCAAAGCATGCCGAAATTGGAGAGCGTGATCGTTTGGCCCTGCAATGCTTCCGGGGGCACTGACCGCGCGGCAACGTCCCTCTTCATTGTCTCCAATCCGGCCCGCAGGTCAGCTTCCGTCCGGCTGCCCGCATCACTTAGCACGGGTACGAACAATCCGTCCTTCGTATTCATGGCGATGCCGATATGAATATCGGAATGCAACCGGCGGGCCTGGCGCTCCCCGTCATACCAGGCGTTGAGCGCCGGCTCGGCCTTGCAGGCGGCAATGAGGGCGCGCACCAAACGCATAGTCACGTCCTCGCCTTCGGCCCAGTGGAGGACAAGGGCTTCGTCGGTTATCGTGGTCGCAGCAACATGCGCCTGGGCGTGTGCCATATTGCGCGCCATGGAGCGCCTGACGCCGCGCAATGGCTCATATCCTTCCGCATCAAGTGCCTCGGCAGCAGCCGCGACGTCGGCGCGCGTTATCGCTCCATAGGGACCGGTTCCCTTGATAGTGGCAAGATCTATCCCGCGCTCCAGCGCCAGGGCACGGATGGCAAGTGCTGTTTTGATTGAGCGTTGAACCGCTCCGCTCTTTTCGTGAGGCTCCTTCTGCTTTGCCGCTCCCACCGGCCGCCCGGCGCCGGGAAGTTCGCCGACCACGGCGCCCTTGTCCTCCGCTTCAGCATCGATATCGAACTCCACCAGCGGCGCGCCGATCTCGATGACGTCGCCCGGCGCGCCATGGATTTTGGCAATACGGCCCGACCAGGGCGCTGGAACTTCGACGACCGCTTTTTCGGTTTCCACGGCGAGGAGCGGCTGATCGGCGATTACACGGTCGCCTTCGCCGACGTGCCAGGCGACGATTTCAGCGTCGCGCAATCCTTCCCCCAGATCCGGCAGCCGAAAGGTTTTCATGTGTAGCTCATAGTGTCCTGCGCTGTCCTGATGATGCGCTCTTTGGAGGGCATGTAGTATTGCTCCAGATGCAGAAGCGGCACGATAACATCGTAGGCGGCAACACGGGATATGGGTGCGAGCAGGCTCAGCAATCCGTGCTCGGCGATCCGTGCGGCGATCTCGGCGCCGAAGCCTGCGGTGAGGGGCGCTTCATGAACGATGACGCAGCGGCCGGTCTTTTGAACCGAGTTGAGTATCGTTTCGGTATCGAGCGGTTTCAAGGTGGCGATATCGATGACTTCCGCCCTTATCCCTTCCTCTTGAAGGTCGTCGGCGGCAGCAAGGGCCTCGACTGTCATGGCGCCCCACGTCACGATCGTAATGTCGGACCCTTCGCGCAGGACAAAGCATTTTCCGAGCTTGAGCGCTTCCCCGCTATCGGCGACCTCTTCCTTGACCGCGCGATAGATGCGCTTGGGCTCCAGGAATACTACCGGGTCCTCGCTGGCGATTGCCGCCAACAGGAGGCCATAGGCGCACGACGGCGAGGAAGGGATGACGACACTCAAGCCCGGTATATGAGCGAACATCGCCTCCATGCTTTCCGAATGATGTTCCGGCGCGTGAATGCCGCCGCCATAGGGCGCGCGCAGCACAAGGGGGCAGGTGAGGCGGCCGCGGGTGCGCGTCCTCAGTCTTGAGGCATGATTTACCAGTTGATCGATTACCGGATAGATGAACCCCATGAATTGAATTTCCGCGACCGGCCTGAAGCCTTGTGCGGCAAGGCCGACCGACAGCCCCGCTATGACCGTTTCCGAAAGCGGCGTGTCGCGTACCCGATCGCCGCCAAAACGCTTTTGAAGGCCGGCCGTCGCCCGGAACACACCGCCGTCAACGCCGACATCCTCACCCAGGAGAAGGACGCGCTCATCCACTTCCATGGCGCGGCCAAGCGCGAGGTTTACCGAATCGACGAGGGTCAGCTCGGCCATCACCGTTCCATGGCCGCCTTTACCGATGCGCGCTGCCCGGCGAGTTCCGGAGGGCGCTCGGCAAAAACATAATCGAAAATAACGAGCGGCGGTTCGGGCGGCATTTGCAGGTATTGCTCAGAAGCGCGCTCGACTTCTTGCCGGCAATCGGACAACAGCGCTTCCTCGTCCTCCTTGCTCCAACGGGCTTCCTTTGCCAGGTATTGGCGCAGACGTAGGACGGGTTCCTCTTTCCAGTGGGGCGAGACCTCTTCATCGTCCCGGTAGCGGTGGGCATCGTCCGCCGTTGTGTGGTCGGAGAGCCTATAAA
>CAYWBS010000149.1:0-7038 GCA_964456215.1 uncultured Hyphomicrobiaceae bacterium | reverse complement strand
AATCTTGAAACGCAATATCTCACCGCGCTAAAGATGATCGAAAGATTGCACCGGCTGTTATTGGATGTCATCAAGGATGAGTTCGAACGCGTCGGCCGGACGGATGTCAATAGTGTGCAGGCCTTGCTTCTGTTCAATATTGGCGACGCCGAACTGACGGCCGGGGAATTGCGCGGCCGTGGTTACTATCTCGGATCGAACGTGTCTTATAATCTGAAGAAGCTTGTGGCGGCCGGTTACATCCATCACAAGCGCTCGGAAACGGACCGCCGTTCGGTGCGCGTCAGCCTGACAGAGCAAGGCCGGGAGATTTGCCGGATCGTGCAGGCTCTCTACGAGCGTCAGCTTGAATCTCTGGAAACCGTCGGCGGCGTCTCGGCAGACGATCTTGACGGACTCAACAAGAATTTGATGAGGCTTGAAAGATTTTGGGCGGATCAAATCCGCTTCCGGCTCTAGGCCGATTGCGGCCATCGGATCGGATCGACCGCAAGGAACCAGTTTCCTGGTCGACCAAAATCTTCCGCGATTACTGTTGCTCCGGATCAACGCCGGAGCATTTTTTTTCCCGCTCCGCAGTCGCAAATCTCCAGGGGCGGCGTCGGAAACTCCCGGCGATCGGGCAGCGCGCGCGGTCGCCGGCGGGGCTTGCAACAAGCGGACGGCAATCCGCGCGTTGCACCGTCAGCCGCGCGGTTCCGCGCCATCAGGCGGGAATTTCGGGGTCCCGGAATGACTGGTTTTCGTGGCCGCGCCAGCGAGCGCATAACCGCGCCGGCCGGCCGAATGGATTCGTCGTGGCCGGGTCCGGTGGCCCTTTGTTAACACAAAGACAATATGGTAACTTTGTGATTATTCGATCAATCGGAAATTTTTTCGGACGGCGCGTGACGGGGAAAAAGCACGATGCGAAGTAGCGTAAATCCGGGCCTGGTGGATAAGAAACCGGCCACAATGGCGGCCTTGCTGGCGGCGCCGGCATTAATATTGACATGGTCAGCGGCAAGCGCGGACGTGGGGTCGAGCTGGTCGCCCTTCGGGCAAAATAACTCCGTCGCCTGGGAACGGATTTACGATCGCTCGGCGGCCCGCGAGTGGGAGAAAAACCCGCCAAAGGGTCATCCGACACTCTCAAAAAGAAATATCGAGGCGATCAAAGAGGCCATCAAGCGCTACAGTGCGATCGTCAAGAAGGGAGGCTGGGGCAAGATCCCGACGTCCGGTCGTGGCAAAGAAGACGAGGACAAGGTCTTCGCGACCGTTCGCGAGCACCTGATCCTGACCGGCGATCTTGAGGACAACTCGGGGTTTTCGAGAACATTCGACTATCCTGTCGAGCGCGCGTTGCAGCGCTATCAGAAGCGGCACGGGCTGAGCCCGACCGGCAAGCTCGATAAACATACGGTGGCGGCGATGAATGTTCCCGCAAAGACGCGGCTGCATCAATTGCGCACCAATCTCGGACGCTTGCAAATATTGTCGTCCGGGGCGGATAAACGTTATGTCGTGGTCAATATACCCGCGGCCCAGATCGAAGTGGTCGAGAACGACGAGGTGATCTCCCGCCATGCCGCGGTCGTTGGTAAACAGGACCGGCAAAGCCCGCTGCTTTTAAGCCGCGTGCACGAGATCAACTTCAATCCATACTGGCATGTCCCGCAAAGCATCGTTCGCAAGGATCTGGTGCCGACTGCCCGCAAATATGCCAAGCGGGGCAAGGATATTTTGAAGAGCTTCAAGATTAACGCCTATAACGGCGAAGGTAGAAAACTAAATTCGAAGAATATAAATTGGTTTTCACCTGCCGTTTATAATTACTCCTACCGGCAGGAGCCCTGGAAAGACAACTCGATGGGCTTTGTGAAGATAAACTTTTTTAATCCATATTCAGTTTATCTTCATGACACGCCGTCAAAAAGGCTCTTCGGCCGCAATTTCCGGGCCCATAGCTCGGGCTGCGTCAGGGTGCAGAATGTCAAGCAGCTGGTGGCCTGGCTGCTGAACGACAATGAGGGGTGGGACAGGTCGCGCGTCGACAGGATGAAGGAGACGGGCGAGCAGCTTGACGTTCGCCTTGCCAAGAGCGTGCAGATCCGGTTCGCCTATCTGACCGCGTGGGCGACGGAGGATGGCGTGGTGCATTTCCGCCGCGACCTTTACCGCCGCGACGGCGTCGGCGCGACGGCCTCGGCATACTAGGCTACAAACACGGATCAATGAGACCTGACGAGCGGCGGCGGCGGTGGCCTCCGCCGCCACGCATTCTATTCTTTCCAGGTCGGCTCATTTCAGCCCGATTCAGCCGACAAGATCGGCCTACGCTTCGCCCGGACGACCAATCCGCTGCGACAATGTGAACCTAACGCAAAAGTTCATTTGGCCATTTTCCGGAACGCGTTAAACTAAGAGTTCGATTATATTGCCGCGTCTGGTAACAAATTAGAAACTGTGGAGACGGCCGACCGCAGCAATCCGGGTCCCCGGCTGGGGCAAGGTATTCAATGGAGAAGACCGGATGGATTATGATCGCACTTTCAACAAGGCGCTTGAAGCTTTGAGGCAAGAGGGAAGGTATCGGCAGTTTGCCGATATCCGGCGCAGATGCGGGCAGTTTCCATCGGCGGAGTTTTACCAGGGCGAGTCCGTGCGCGGCATCAAGGTATGGTGCAGCAACGACTATTTGACCATGGGACAGCATCCCAAGGTGATTGCCGCCATGCATGAGGCCATTGATTGCGCCGGGGCGGGATCGGGCGGCACCAGAAATATTTCCGGAACGACCCATTATCATGTCGAGCTGGAAAGCGAGCTCGCCGACCTCCACGGCAAGGAAGCCGCGCTTCTCTTCACCTCAGGCTATGTCGCCAACGACGCCTCGCTCAGCACCCTTGTGCGCCTGCTTCCGGATTGCGTGATTATTTCCGACGAGATGAACCATGCCTCGATGATCGCCGGTATCCGCCATGGCGGCGGCCCGAAACGGATCTGGAAGCACAACGATCTGGAGCATTTGGACAGCCTGCTCGGCGAATATGACGCCGATACGCCGAAGATCGTTGCGTTCGAATCCGTCTATTCCATGGATGGCGACATTTCGCCGATCGGCGAGATATGTGATGTCGCGGCCAGGCACAATGCGCTCACCTATCTCGATGAAGTCCATGCGGTCGGTCTTTACGGTGCGCGCGGCGGCGGCGTCTCGGAGCGCGACGATGTCGCCGGGAAGGTCGATATCATCGAGGGCACGCTCGCCAAGGGTTTCGGACTGATGGGCGGCTACATCGCCGCCAATGCGAATATCGTCGATGCGATTCGTTCCTATGCCGCCGGGTTTATCTTTACCACCTCGCTTTCTCCGGCGATCGTCGCCGGCGCGCTCGCCAGCGTGCGCCATCTGAAGGAGAGTCAGGCCGAACGCAGGCTTCACCAGGAACGCGCCCGCACCGTGAAGGAGCGATTGGCGGCGGCCGGGCTGCCGGTCCTGGATAATCCAAGCCACATCGTCCCCGTCATGGTTTCGGATCCGGTGCTTTGCAAGCAGCTGACGGATGCGCTGATGGACAGATTTGGCATTTACGTGCAGCCGATCAATTACCCGACGGTGCCGCGCGGCACCGAGCGTATTCGCCTGACGCCGGGACCGGCGCATAGTGATGACGATGTAGACGAGCTGCTCGACGCGTTGAACACGCTGTGGGCGGAGATGAACCTCGAGCGCGCGGCCTAAGCGGCGCGCGCGGCGGGGACCAGCCTGATGACGCCCGGTCCGGGAAATCCTGAGCCCGGCGAAGTCTATTTCGAATTTCTCCGGATGGGGCGAAACATGAAGGTCGTGGCGGTCGATGCCGCGACCGGCATCGAGGTTACGATCCTCGGACCGGCCTCCGCACCGCAGGACCAGCTGCAGCAACTGGCATTGCGGAAGCTCAAAAGGCGGTTGCAAGCCGAAGGCCGGCACTGCTGACGCGCTCGGGCCGCCGCGCCTTTTAGCGGCTTGCTGGCCCGGCCAAGGATATGTTAATCACCATCGCCAGGGCTGGGACTCTTGCACAAAAACCGGATAAAACTTTCACAGTAAAATCGAGGACCGATGGTCATGGCTGTTGTTCAGGCAAATCGCGCCGGGGAGGTCAGTTCATCGGCTTCTTCGCTTTCACTCGCGGAAAGCGATCCGGAAATCGCCGATGCGATCGCCAAGGAGTTGCACCGCCAGCGCAACGAAATCGAGCTCATCGCCTCGGAAAACATCGTTTCGCAGGCGGTTCTGGAAGCGGCCGGCTCGGTCCTGACAAATAAATATGCCGAGGGCTATCCGGGCCGGCGCTATTATGGCGGCTGCCAGTATGTCGATATCGCCGAGACCTTGGCCATCGAACGGGCCAAGGAGCTCTTCGAATGCGATTTCGCCAATGTCCAGCCGAGCTCGGGCTCCCAGGCCAACCAGGGCGCCATGATGGCGCTGGTCAAGCCGGGCGATACGATCATGGGGATGAGCCTTGCCGCGGGTGGCCATCTGACGCACGGCGCCGCGCCGAACCAGTCCGGCAAATGGTTCAACGCCGTCCAGTATGGCGTCCGCAAGGAAGATCATTTGATCGACTTCGAAGAGCTGCGCCGCCTGGCGCTCGAACATAAGCCGAAGCTGATCATCGCCGGCGGATCGGCCTATCCGCGCACCATCGATTTCGCCAGGTTCCGGGAAATCGCCGATGAGGCCGGCGCCTATCTGATGGTCGACATGGCGCATTTCGCGGGTCTGGTGGCGGCCAGGGTCCACCCCAGTCCGCTGCCCCACGCCCATGTGGTGACCACCACCACCCACAAGACATTGAGGGGACCGCGCGGCGGCATGATCCTCGCCAGCGGAACGGATCTCGGCAAGAAAATCAATTCGGCCATCTTTCCCGGCATGCAGGGCGGGCCGCTGATGCACATCATCGCGGCCAAGGCCGTGGCCTTGAAAGAGGCGCTGCAACCGGATTTCAAACGCTATTCGCAATCGGTGGTCGACAATGCCCGCATGCTCGGGGAGACCCTGGTCGCGGGCGGGCTGGATCTGGTCTCCGGCGGCACCGATACCCATCTGATCCTCGTCGATCTCCGACCCAAGGGGCTGACAGGCAAGGCGGCGGAGGTTGCGCTCGGCCGCGCCAATATCACCTGCAACAAGAACGGCGTGCCCTTTGATCCTGAAAAGCCGACGGTAACGTCAGGTATCCGGCTCGGTTCGCCGGCGGGCACGACGCGCGGTTTCGGCGCCGGTGAATTCCGTGAAATCGGCAAAATGATTATCGAAGTGCTGGACGGACTTGCGGCCAACGGGGTGGACGGCAACGCAGAGATCGAACAACGTGTCAAGGCACGCGCCCTGGAGTTATGCCGCCGGTTTCCGATTTATCGGTGAAGAATATCGTCACGGCGGGCGCGGGGCGTACGGGATGATGAAAGGGAGGCTCGATGCGTTGCCCATATTGCGGCAGCACCAACACACAAGTTAAGGATTCCCGGCCCTCGGAAGATCATTCGGCGATTCGCCGCCGCCGCGGATGCGCCGACTGCGGCGGCCGGTTTACGACATTCGAGCGGGTGCAGCTGCGGGAGCTGACCGTCGTCAAGCGCAGTGGGCGCCGTGTCCCCTTCGATAGGGACAAGCTCGTTCGCTCGATCCAGGTGGCCCTCAGAAAACGGGCTGTCGATCCGGAGCGCGTTGAACGGATGGTCTCGGGCATTGTCCGCCAGCTCAAAAACGCCGGTGATGGCGATGTCAATTCCAGCATGGTCGGTCAGCTGGTCATGGAAGGTCTGAAGGGGCTTGACGACGTCGCCTATGTCCGGTTTGCCTCGGTTTACAAGGATTTTCGTGAGGCCCGGGATTTTGAGACTTTTCTTGGAGAGCTTTCCGGTGAAGACAATATCGAGTGCGGATCAGTCCAGCCAAAGCTCAAGACATCCGGATAGGCGGTCATTGGCGGATATCGGACGCGCTGGTGGCCATAACCTTCCGCGAAACGCGTTCCGGTTTGAAGCCGCTTGCGGTCCATGACGGCCGAGGACGATCAGTTTTTCGCCATGGCCATGCGCATGGCCGAGCGTGCGTTCGGCCGGTGCTGGCCAAATCCCGCGGTCGGCGCCGTGATCGTCGGCGATGAACGTCACCGGCGGCTTTTGGGACGCGGCTGGACCCAGCCGGGGGGCCGGCCGCACGCGGAAACGGTGGCGTTGCGGGCGGCGGGCGACAAGGCCCGGGGGGCGACGCTCTATGTGACATTGGAGCCCTGCGCCCATCACGGCCGGACGCCGCCCTGCGCCGGCGCGATCATCGAGGCCGGGGTAAAGCGGGTCATCGCCGGGCAAAGGGATCCCGACGAGCGGGTTTCGGGCGCCGGCCTCGTGCGCCTGAAGGATGCCGGCGTTTCCGTCGAAGCCGCCCCGGATAAGTTCCGGGCGGCGCTTTTCCGGCTCAATCAAGGACACCTCCTCCGGCACACCCGGAACCGGCCCTTCGTTCAGCTCAAGCTGGCGGTCGGCGCCGATGGCCTGGTCGCGCCCGGAGACGGTAAGCCGAACTGGGTCACGGGCGCGCCGGCGCGCGCCTTCGGCCATCTGCTGAGGGCGCGGGCGGACGCGATCCTCGTCGGCCGGGGCACGGTGATCGCGGACGATCCGGCGCTGACCTGCCGCCTGCCGGGCATGGCGGACCGCTCGCCGGTCCGCGTCGTCGCCGATAGCGGGCTTGCAACGGGACCTAAGAGCAAACTCTATTCCGATCTCCCGGAAGTCCCGCTTTGGCTTATATGCGCGGAAGATTTCGATAGGGCGCGGGCAACGGACCTTGGGAAAGCGGGGGCGGAGATCCTGCCCGCCGGCGGCAGATCAGGTGACGGCCTGCTGGACCCGGCAGCGATATTGAATGTCCTGGCGGCACGCGGCATAACCCGGCTGCTCGTCGAAGGCGGCCCGAAAATTGCCGGGTCGTTCTGGAAAGCGGGCCTTATAAACGAAGCCGTGATCGTCGTTGGCGGCAGGGCCGCGGGCGGC
>CAYWBS010000148.1:5420-7126 GCA_964456215.1 uncultured Hyphomicrobiaceae bacterium | reverse complement strand
TGAGGACTGACCGCGACAAGCGCAAGGCGAATGTCCGCCCGGCCCGGAAGATGCCATCTGACGCCCTTGTCCTGGCGGCGATGGGGCTCGTCTCGGCTTCGATCGCGATCAGTTTTCGGGTCGAGGCCGGATTAAGCCTTTATGCCGCGATCTTCACCGGGGTCACGATCTTTGCGGTTATGGCTTTTGTCCATATGGCGGTGGCCCGCATCCACAAAGCCGAGGAGACCTCGCGGCGGTTGTCAAGGGTGGAGGAACGGGTCGCATCGCTCGCCGAACAGATCAAGGCGACCGAAAGCGCCGCGCAGGACCTGTTACAGATGAACGTCGACGGCGGTGAAGATAATGCCTTTGCGCCGCCGCCTGCGGCGCTGGCCGCCACGGTATCCGGATTTGATTGCGAGTCGCTGGGCCATGAAATCGCTTCGGAAGTCGGTGATCTTCGCAGGCGGCTGGATCAGTTGCAAAACAATATCGAGCAGGAGACCCAGGAGCAGAAAGGCCATTTCAAGTCTGAGATGCGCCTCATGGAGACCCTCGTTAAGTAGCTTGCCGAGCAAATTGCATCAAATGCACATAGGGAAGCGCAGCACGCCGCGGCGAAGGCCGTGGAGGCCGCGCAGGCAACTTCCGGAGACGCGGATGCCGCAGCCGGCAGGATGGCTGCGGGCGAACGACCCGAACCGGGAAATGAGACGACGACGATTATTGACGCGTTTGACTTGGCGGATATGGATTCCGAGATGCTCAACGTCATCCGGCAATCCATTGAGACCAACAAGATAGATCTCTATTTGCAGCCGATCGTCGAATTGCCGCATCGCCGCGACCGCTATTACGAGGCTTTGACACGGCTGCGCAATGTCACCGGCGATATTATCTATCCTGAAAGTTATATTCGCGTCGCGGAACAGGCGGGCATCATGCCGATCATCGATAATGTGATGCTGTTCCGGTCGATCAAAGTCGTGAACAGGCTCGCCAATGCGCCGGGTTCCAAAGCGCTGTTTTGCAATATTTCGCCGCATTCCCTGTGGGATCCGGAGTTTTTTCCGGAATTCATTGGATTCATGCAACAGAACAAACATCTGGCCAACAACATTATGTTTGAGTTCAGCCAGTCGATGCTCAATCGTTGCGGTCCGGTCGAGCATGAAAGCCTTCGAATGCTGTCAGCCCTGGGCTTCCGGCTGTCCCTGGACCAGGTGGAGCGGCTGAATATCAATTACCAATTGCTGCAGGATCGCGGATTCCGATTCATGAAACTGGCCGCCGATCTGTTGCTGCACCGGCTTGAGGAAGCGGGCGGGAGGATTCACGCTGTTGATATGAGCAATTACCTCAGGCGCTACGGCATCGAGCTCATTGTCGAGAAGATTGAAGATGAAAGGACCCTGTCGCGGCTCCTCAGCTGCAATATTTCGCTCGGCCAGGGTAACCTGTTTTCCGAACCACGGCTGGTCCGTTCGGAGATCTACGCGGACAAGCAGACGAGAACGACCGCTGCATAGCTTGGCAGTCCCCATGCCCTGGCTATTTGCGTGATTTCGCCATCGCGGCCCTTGATTTGCCGCCGCGCCGGGGATAGGCAGGCCATATGAGCGCGCGACCCGCCAACATACCGATCCTTACATCCATCGCCGATATCGCCGGGCGCTATGATGCCTGGCTATGCGATATTTGGGGTGTCGTCCATAACGGCCTGA
>CAYWBS010000148.1:0-5410 GCA_964456215.1 uncultured Hyphomicrobiaceae bacterium | reverse complement strand
GTTTCCGCCAGCCGCCGAGGTATGCCGGATTTTCATGGGCAAGGGGGGCAAGGTGGTGCTGATCTCGAATGCGCCGCGGCCCTCGCATTCGGTGCAAAAGCAGTTTGACCGGTTTGGCGTGCCGCACACGATTTATAATGCGATCATAACCTCCGGCGATGTCACCCGCAATCTTATCAAGGCGCACGGCGACAAACCATTGTTCCATCTCGGACCGGACCGCGACAGGCCGATCTTCGAGGGCCTCAGTGCAAGGCTCGTTGGGCCGGACGAGGCAAGCCTCCTTGTGTGCACCGGACTATATGATGATTGCCGGGAATCTCCCGATGACTATCTGGAGCAGTTTAGTGGTTTTCTGGCGCGCGGCGTGCCGATGGTTTGCGCCAATCCGGATTTGATGGTCGAGCGCGGATCGAAGCTGGTCTACTGCGCCGGCTCCCTGGCTGCGGCTTACGAAGAGCTTGGCGGGACAGTCCACTATGCGGGCAAACCCTATGCGCCGATTTATGAGATGGCTCTTGATAAGATTGCAGCCCTCTGCGGCCGGAAAGTTTCCCGTGAGCGGGTTCTCGCGATCGGTGACGGGCTGAGAACAGACATGGCCGGAGCCGCGGCGGCGGGGCTCGATGCCTTGTTCGTTGCAAGCGGCCTTCACCTCGAGGGGCACAGGGCCGGCAACGGTTTGGCGGCAGAGGCCGTGGCCCGCCTATTTGACGGCAGGGATCATCTGCCGATCGCGGCGACACCGGGCCTTTGCTGGTGATCATCCGGTCAAGGCGCGGAACCGCCGTCATCCGCGAATCACGGCCGGAACCGGAAAATCAAGCTATATAGAAGTAGGAATGCTCTGGAGTGTTTTCGCTTTTCGTAGCATCGCTCGAACACTCCAACTTTTTGATTTTTTTCGTATTTCCGGACGGAAAACCGGTGCCCACTTTTCCTGGAAACACTCTAGGCGTCCAGCAGATTGTCGATCTGGTCCTGCGAAGCGCCTTCGCCCTGGTTTTGCGGACCATGGATGAGGAGATCCTTCTTGCGCTTCTGGCGATCTTGCTCTTCACGATCGACTGGAACGTTCGGATCTTGATCTGCGACGCCAACGCGTTCGGCGAACTTGCTGACACGTTTTCAATATGTTCGAGCGTTTCAACGACTCTGGAAATCCGCTGGCCTGTCAGGTCCTGGAATGAACAGGCCTCGAAAATCGCCATAACGTTTTCATTGACCACATTATGATACGTCGCCGGATTGCTTGGATCAGCGGTCATGATCGTTTCGGCGCATTCCATGATGCAGTTGGTCGCATCCTCCGTCGCGTCGACAACGGCGATGAGTTCACGGCCTGCTTCCGGAATTCGCTCGGAGCGGATATCGTTGGCCTGCAGGGCGCTGATCTCCGATTTTGTCTTTGTAATGGCGCGGGAAATTTCGCGAAATTCGCGGAACACCTCGGAATGGATCCGGGTAATCGCGGTCTCCATGTCCGCCATCGACGACTGTGCCAGTGTAAGCGCTTCGGCTAACGAAAGCGGTTGCTTGTCCTCTTTTCCGGTGCTGGCCGTGGCATTTGATTTTGCTTCCTGTTGTATTGCCATGACTCAACTCCCAACAAACTGCAACAGCGCTAATTGTGACTTCGTCCGCTCACGGCTCAACGGCCGTTACTGAAAGTCACTCGCCAAAAACGGCGTCGATTTTCGCCTTAAGGGTGGCGGCATTGAATGGCTTGACGATATAGTTGGAGACGCCAGCCTTCTTGGCGGCGATCACGTTCTCGGTTTTCGATTCAGCCGTGACCATGATGAAAGGCGTCCGGTTCAATCCGTCGTCACCGCGAACTTCCCTGAGCAGCTCGTAGCCGGTCATCGGTTCCATGTTCCAGTCGGAAATCACGAGCCCGTATTTGCGCTGGCGCATTTTATTCAACGCTTCGGAGCCATCTGCGGCGTCGTCGACATCGGTGAATCCAAGCTGCTTGAGAAGATTCCGAATTATCCGGACCATGGTCTTGTAGTCATCGACTACGAGAACCGGTATTGAAAGATCAACGGCCATTACGCTCTCCTATCCCCGTTCAACAAGGCGGGCAGTTGCTGCAAACTGCCGGCGCCAATCTGAGTGACCGCCCAACAAGACAAATTCTCAAACGGATTGGGCATTGCGATCCGCGCAACCCATCAGCGTGGAGCTTATCCATGGGTCTTAAACATAGGGTTAATAAGGGAAACACCATGGGCCAAACGAGCCCCTTAGGCTCAGGGCTTGGACGCCATCGGCTGTCTATACTGCGATCGCACAAATACGCGTCCCCGCTTACGTTGCAGTGCAATATATTTGTCAGACGATCGCCATGGTAGCCCAATTGGGGGAGCGTATATGAATAGGCCCGAGCCGATTAGTCCCGAGCGTTTCGGCTATTTTTTCGAGAATCCGGAGGCCGGAATGGAGACCTCCTGTGTCAAGAAACAGACCGTGGAGGATATCGAGGTTCTTGCCTCGCTGTCGGGGGATGATAATTCAATCCAATTGGATGATGACTTTGCCTCGCGCACACTCTGCAAGAGCCATATCGCGCATGGAATTTTAATGGCAGGCGTCATTCCAACTGTCCTGGGCGCCAAATGCGCCGGCCCCGATTGTATCTATATTTCATAATGCCTTAACTTTCGCGCCCCCCCCCGTGCATAGTGGCGACAATATCTCCGCCAGGGTCTGTATCCGGGACCTGATCAAGAAACGCTGCCGGGCCGTCATCGATAGCGGTTGCGGCGTCAATGGGACGACGGTTCTCGATGGAGAAGCGGTGGGAATGGTACCGTCGCGACTTTAATCCTGCTTGATCCGTCCCGCCGCAAAAGGTAGCGATGGGGGATGGAGATTCTGCGTTCATATTCGGACGTCGCCGCGGAGCTGCGGGGTAGCGTCCTTGCGATCGGCAATTTCGACGGCGTCCATCGCGGCCACCAGGCCGTGTTGCGAGCCGCCATCGACACGGCGCGGGCGGCAGGTGCGATCGCCAGCGTCATGGTTTTCGAGCCGCATCCACGCCAGTTCTTCGCGCCGGAAAAGCCGCTTTTCCGGCTGACCAGCTTGGAGCGGAAACTCAAGCTCTTCGAGGCGTTCGGCCTCGATCTGGCGGTCGTCTTGACTTTTGATGAAGACCTCGCGGCCCGGAGCCCGGACGATTTCGTCAGCACCATATTGGCTGAAGGTCTGGGCGTTTCCTGTGTCGTGCTGGGCTATGATTTTTGTTTCGGCAAAGGGCGCCAGGGAACGCCCGAGACGATGCAATCCTTGGGCAAGGTCCATGATTTCGAGGTGATGGTGGTGGCGCCGGCGGCTGACGGCGGCCAGGTGTTCTCTTCAAGCGAGATCCGGGATTGTCTGCGTCATGGCGACGTCAGGGGCGCGGCGCGGATGCTGGGCTATTGGTGGAGCCTTTCGGGAACCGTGGAAGCCGGCGACGGCCGCGGCGCCGGTCTCGGCTTCCCGACGGCGAATATCCGCGTTCCCGGTCACCAGCAGCTCCTGCACGGGATCTATGCCGTGCGCGTTTATGCCGGCGGGCGGGTTCACCGGGGTGCCGCCTACTTCGGCACACGGCCCACATTCGGCGGGGACGAGGCGATCCTCGAAACGTTTCTTTTGAACTTCGACGGCGATCTTTATGGCCAGGAAATCAGCATCGAGTTTGTCGACTTCCTGCGCGGCGATCAAAAATTCCATTCCATGGAAGCGCTTAAAGCCCAGGTTGCGGCGGATTGCGCCAAGGCCGCGCGGGTATTGGACAAGGTGGAAGCCGACGACCCGCTGGCCCGCCTGCCCCTGTCGCGGGCCTCTTTTTTGGCGGCATCCTGACCGGCGAGATCCCGCCCCGCGTTGGGGGAGGGATGATGTCCCGGCAAAGCAAAAACATCCCTCCACTTGACGGGGAAGGTGGCGAGGCGCAAGCCGAGCCAGGTGGGGTGAAGCAGCGATACCGGACAAATTCCGCCAAGGCTCCCCGCCGACGGCGCCGGCCGGGAGAAGAGGCAAGAGCGTCGCTTGGCGAGGAAGAGCCGCCGGGAAAGCGCAGCATGCGCCCGTAACAAATGACAAGCTAGGCGCTTATGGGAAATGCGGGCTGGATTGTGCGGCTCGGCGTTGATAGAACGCCGGGATGAATCAATCTCCTTTTCATTGCACCTGGTGCGACTGGGAAATATGAGGCCGGAATAAGCACATGACAAAAGTTAAGACCGCGCCCGCAAGAATGAACGAAACGGGCGCGCGCGATTGGCGGCCGACGCTTTTCCTGCCAAAAACCGAATTTCCGATGAAAGCCGGGTTGCCCGCGCTTGAGCCGGAGTTGCTCGATCGCTGGGAAAAGCTTGGTCTTTACAAACTGCTTCGCAAGGCGAGCAAGGGCCGCAAGACCTACATTCTGCATGACGGGCCCCCCTACGCCAACGGCCATCTCCATATCGGCCATGCCCTGAACAAGATCCTGAAGGACGTCGTCTCCCGTTCACAGCAGATGCTCGGCCGCGATTCCAGATATGTTCCGGGCTGGGACTGCCACGGCCTGCCGATCGAATGGAAGATCGAGGAGCAATACCGCGCCAAGGGCCGCAACAAGGACGAGGTGCCGATCAACGAGTTCCGCCAGGAATGCCGCGACTTCGCCGGGAAATGGGTCGAGATCCAGCGCGACGAGTTCAAGCGCCTCGGCGTTGAGGGCGACTGGGACAATTACTATTCGACCATGACCTATAAGGCGGAAGCCCGGATCGCCGGCGAGCTGATGAAATTCGCCATGAACGGCACGCTCTACCAGGGCTCGAAGCCGGTCATGTGGTCGGTGGTCGAGAAGACGGCCTTGGCGGAGGCCGAGGTGGAGTATCAGGATTATGAGTCGGATACGATCTGGGTGAAGTTTCCACTAGTCGGCTTGCTCTTTACGGGACAAGTAGGTTCCAGAAAACTGGGTCAAGGCGCTCCAAGGACAACACGCACCGTTTCTCTCCGAAGTCGCCCCGAACTTGATAAAGCGTCAATTGTCATCTGGACAACGACACCATGGACGCTGCCTGGCAATCGAGCGGTAAGTTATTCGTCGAAGATCAGGTATGGTCTTTACGAAGTTACCAGCGCTCCGTCTGATAATTGGTTGAAGAAGGGCGAGCGTATCATTGTCGCTGATAGGCTTGTCGATGAAGTGATGAAGGCCGCGCGTGTCGTTTCCTGGCAGCGACTTGATAAGGAAAGTCGTCGTCTTAACGCAGGAGACCTCGGGAAACTGGTATGCGCTCATCCGCTTCGTGAGGCATATCAGCTTGGCAATGCCGCCATGGGATATCAGTTTGACGTCCCCCTCCTCGCCGGCGAACACGTCACCGACCAGGAGGGCACCGGCTTCATTCACACTACT
>CAYWBS010000147.1:0-7178 GCA_964456215.1 uncultured Hyphomicrobiaceae bacterium | reverse complement strand
CGGCGAGGTTGAGCCTGTCGTCGAAACTCTCATTGGTTCCATAACCGAAAATGATGAGATCAGGGTTCAATTGCTTGATTTCCTGTTCGACCAGCGCCGGGTTCCAAAGCTTAACAACGCCGGCTGTCGCGCCAGGCACGCCGAGGCTGACATATTGTATGCCGGGGCGTCCATTTCCGGCGGACCAGGAGAGAAGCGTCACGGGCCTGTCGTCCTTGGCCGTAATCTTCAGAATCTGACCAGCCTGGTTTAACCTTAGCCGCTTGGTTTGCAAATTTTCGGCGCCGGTGTCGACAATTTGCCGTTCGATCGCCTTGCCGTCCTTGCCGACGGCAATGACAATTGCGATGCCGCGGCCGGGACCGGCCAGAAACGAGACTTCCGTCCAGTCGAACTGCCCTTCAAGAACTTTAAGGCTGACGCTCGACTTCGCCGCCCTCGACGTCAGCCTGATGCCCGTCAGGCCGAACGGCCCGGTGTCCCCCGCGACGCTGTTCGCGACAACCCATTTGCCGGTTTGCCGGATCTGCGTCCCCCGCGCTCTCTGAAAGGGAAATGCCCGCCCGGGAGGCATCATTCCACGGCCGGCATCGCCAAATCGCGAATGAAATATCTGGCGGAGATCGCCGCCGAAACGATCCATCGCCAAGCGTTCATCGCCGAGGTGAAGGATCGTGACCGGACGCTGGAGCGCAGCCGATTCCAAACGCGCCAGAACCGAGAAAAACTGTGAAAGTCCGACACTGGCGGCAACATCGCGAATAGCCGATTTTGGCCCATCCGGCGAACTGACAACCGATCCGACTGCGGGCTGCTCCGCGTCGCGCTCCAAACTTGCCGATGTCGCGCGGGTGACAATCTTGCCGACTTCCTTGCCCTGCTTTCGCGCCCCGGTCGATATTGTCCGGGCCTCGCCCTCTGCGGATAACAGTCCTGTTTTATGGGACCGGTTGACCTGTCGCGCTGTCAGACCTTCGGGCCGCGCTCCGCCATCCGCAGAGTCATTTGAATGGAAATCAGGAAAGCATCCGGCCAATACAAACGCTGCTACAGGCGTTAAAACAGCCGCCATCCCCCGCAACCGCTGCAATGAATGCAGCCCTTGGGTACGCATGAACTTCTTTGCCCCAATTTCTTTTTGCCCACCATCACTGGCTTAGCTGCCCCCGAGGCCACGAAAAATCGTCGGCGCGGCCGGCCCTGGGTGTCATTTTTTCACCCTTAATCAATACTTTGTAGTACGGCAATTGTGTCAAGGGAACTCTTTGTTTGGTGGTCTTCAAACTCAGATCGTTCGACGGGCTGACAGAGGACAGCGCCGTCATCCCGCCATCGATGTCTTTGGCGAGCATCTCGCCGGCAAAGCCTGCCGATTCGCTGCGCGCCAACGCCGTTGCCAGCGCGATTTCGGGGATTCGCGGACGGACAATCCGAATACCATCGACGATCTTGACTGTCAGCTTTTCTCCCTTCGCACCCTTCGACACTTCTTTGGATAACACCGTCCCCCAGTCACCGCGTCCAGACGATTTCGGCGTCAAGGGGCGGCGCCTGATCCGCCCGCTGACCACCTTGCCGCCGCGCCGCTGGCCGGATTTCGCAATCGCACTGCGAATTGCCCTGGTCTGCTCTTCCCGGTTTCCTGCGAGCGGAAGATTGCGTTCGGCGAGCGCGTCGGCCAAATCCCTGCTGATTTCGCGCTCGACGAAATGGGCGAGCTTGCGGTAACCGGAAGACGTAAAATGCACGCCGTCCTCGGTCCGCAGCCGCCGGATCTGGCCAGCGATATCCGGTCCATATGCGCTATAGCGCCCGAAATCATCGACAAAGCGATTCCAAGTGTCGATGAACTTGACGCTTTTGAGAAAGGCGCGCTCCCGGTAGATATCGTTTAGAGTCTGCATTTTCTCATTGATATCCGGGCTTCTCATGACCGGCAGTCCGACCCAATAAACCGCTATCCGTGCTTTCTTCAAGATATCGAGAAAAACATCGATCCGTTTGCCATAGGCGTCCCGCCATTCCGGTGTTCCGATGGCATGGCGTTTGCGGTTCACCGTGATCGATTGGCGCTCATTAACGCCCAACATCAGGACGACAATATGTATGGTTTCTGCTTTGGCAATATTTTCAACAAAGGCCGTCAAATCGGTGGACCGGACACCGGAAAAGCCCATTCCATAGCCAGATTTCCGTGTGACTTCGATGCGGCCATCCGCCTCAAACGCAGCCTCAAGCCCATCGGAAATCCCATCTCCCAGCGTATCTCCGAATACATAAAGCTTGTAAAGATCGCCGGCAGGAAAGGGTGTGACGTAGCTGCGCAACACGAGATCAATCGACTGTGCAACCGCGCGCGGCTGACCGGCAAAAACACAGATGACCGTCGCGAAAGCCCCCAAAAATGCGGAAATCAGGTGGCGTTTGACGGCGGCGGCACCAATTCCAGCCGATTCTTGCAAGCCGCAGGCCGACCGGCGCGCTTCCGTGGCGGCGCGGCCGAAACGAGGCCGTTCAATCCTAAAATTCGGGCGGTCAAGGATCATAGCTAGAGCCGGTTCAGATGTGCCATCCTCGTGCAGCCTGCCGCAAAATTCAAGCTATTGTTCGGCGGCCGAACCGCCCCCTCCAGGTTCATCATACATGAGTTGGCTAGGGTACCCGGCTATTTTCTTGCCGAGCGAATGCGCTCCGACAAGGCGCGGCTTGGATAGCATGTCACCGGCAGATTGTTGCTGCGTTGAAATTTGCCGACGGCGACACGTGTCGCCGGACCTATGATGCCGTCAATTTTCTCCACCGGATAACCTTGCGCCGAAATCCTGGCTTGGAGCCGCCGCACCCAGTCGCGGGTAAAGTTCTCAACCGGTCGCCAAGACGTTTCGAATGGTTGATCATGGCCGATCCGGTCCGCCATATGACCGACATAAAGGGCGTAAAGATCAGCCGGATTGTACGTTTTGAATACGAAGAAGTTTTTGAGAACCAGGAAGGCCGGCCCAAATATCCCGGACGGCATCAATAGTGCCGCCTGCTCTTTAAGACGGTTCGGCGGGAAGCGGCGACCGTAGGTTCTCACAATGCCTTTGCGTTGCCATTCGGCGATCGTGCGGGCGTTACTCTTCCCTTCAAGGGTACATTCGAGATTTCTCGGTATGCGCACCTCATAGCCCCAGGTCTTGCCCTGTTGCCAACCGTTTTTTCTGAGATAATTCGCTGTTGATGCAAGCGCATCCGGTATGGAGTTCCAGATATCCCGGCTTCCGTCGCCATCGAAATCCACCGCGTAATTCCGAAAATCGGATGGCAGAAATTGCGTATAGCCCATGGCGCCGGCCCAGGAGCTTTTCATGTTCTCCCGCGACACATGGCCGTCCTCAAGAATCTGCAATCCCATGAAAAGCTGCGCCATAAAAAACTTTTTGCGCCGGTCCATGAAAGCCTGTGTCGCCAGCGCCTGGATCGCATAATGCGGACTCCTATAGGTGCCATATGCGGTTTCACGGCCCCAGACCGCCAGGACCGCGGCGGCGCCAACGCCAAATTGCTGCTCGATACGGATGAGCGTTTCCTTCCATTGGGCGTATTTTTCGCGACCCGTCTGGACGAGCTTGGCGATGCGGCTTTCAGGAAAATAGTCGCCGGGTTGATCGAATTCCGGCTGCCTTTTCTTGTTTCCTTGAGCTCTCAGCTCTTCTTTTGGTGGTCCGAGGCCAATCACTGCCGGTGGCGAGAGATCGGGAAGCGTCCAATCGAGACGAACATCTTGAAACGCCTTATCAAAGGTTTCCCGCGACACGCCACCTTGTTTTGCCTGCGGCCAAAGTTGCTCTATCCAGGTTCGGAACTCCAATCCGACCCGATCCCGATATGACGGTTGCGCGCCCGTTTCGTTGGCAAACAGTATGGCCAGCAGGAACGCCAGGGGTGGAATTGCAGAACCGACAAACCTTCTGCGCCGTGCGAGGCGCCTGTTCGCCAAAAAACGGTCAATCATCATTTTGCCACACGCTCGCTCCATCCGATCCCATATTCCGGCACGTCGGAGTTCCGCCCGTTATAGCCTAGCTTTTTGGGCACTGGCCACGAAAACAACTGGCTGGCGTCCGCTTCCGCTGCCTGTCAATCGTTGCTGTTGGCCGTTCCATCGAAGTTCCGAAGAACGATGAAACAACAATGTGAGCACATTCCCGGCAGATCACTTATTTTGAGCACGGTCTTGGCGAGCATGGGCGGCGTTCTCTACCGCCATCATGCCCAAGCCATGCCGCTTTCCCTGCCAAGGTGCGTCCGGCAACGGCATATAAGGTCGAAAGGCCGCCCACGGGCCGCCGGAGCGAAATTGCGCTCTCGTTGAAATACTGCAATCGCCGGCTGCCGAATCGCCACAAAAATATGCTAGGAATCACAATTGCCGCCAAGGGATTCCGCCGCCCGGCCGCCTGAGCGCATATTGGACAACCAAGATCATGGCTGACGCAATCGAATCCGTAGCCCCGCACATCAAGTCCCTGGTTGAGTCGGCGCGACGGACGCTTGAAATCGAAAACGAAGGTTTGAAGTCCTTGGAAACGGCTCTTCGATCCGGCCTTGCCAGCGACTTCGCAAAGGCCGTCGAAATAATCCGTGGCGCCACCGGGCGGGTCATCGTCAGCGGTATGGGGAAGAGCGGCCATGTCGGCCAGAAAGTGGCGGCGACACTCGCATCAACAGGCACGCCGGCTTATTTCGTTCATCCGGGCGAAGCCAGCCATGGCGATCTCGGCATGATTGCCGGAGGTGATGTGATTCTGGCCTTGTCGTGGTCCGGAGAGACGGCGGAGTTTTCAGGCCTCATCACCTATTCGCGGCGATTCGCGGTACCGCTGATTGCCGTGACGTCACAAGCCGAGAGCACGCTCGCCAGATCCGCCGAAATCATCCTCCTTCTTCCGCAGGCAAAAGAAGCCTGCCCGCATGGTCTCGCGCCGACAACATCGACTTTGATGCAGCTCGCGCTCGGCGATGCGCTGGCAATCGCCTTGCTTGAGAGCAAGGGCTTCACGGCTCAGGATTTCAGCATTCTGCATCCCGGCGGACAGCTTGGAGCAAAACTGAAATTCGTCAATGATGTCATGCACACTGGCGACCGCATGCCACTCGTCCCGCTGGGCACCGCCATGGGCGACGCTTTGGTGACGATGACGGAAAAAAGCTTCGGCTGTCTCGGCATTACGGGGCCAAGTGACGGCTTGGTCGGGATTATTACCGATGGTGATCTGCGCCGGAAAATGGGGCCGGGGCTGCTCGAATCCGCCGTTAATGACATCATGACTCCTTCGCCGAAAACCGTCCCGCCGGACATGCTGGCAAGCGCGGCGCTCGAAGTCATAAATTCCTCAAGCATTACCGCGCTCTTCGTTGTCGAAAACAAGAAGCCCGTCGGCATCGTTCACATTCACGATTTGCTTCGGCTTGGTGTCGCCTGACATCAGTGAGGCGTCATGCGCTCTCCTGCGCGTTTTTGGCCGTCAGCGCAAACGGGGCCGGCAACACATTTATGGCATATTGAGAAGGTTTCCTGATCCCGGGAAGGCTCACGCGTTTTTTGAACCTTTGATGACCGCCGGACACGCGCCGCCGATGACCGGCAAGAGGACATGGTAATGATTTGCATCCGCTCCAAATATTCGCGGTTTTCTCTTCTGCCAGCCCTTCTGATCCTCCTCATGAGCTTGTCGGGCTGCGCGGCGGTCGCCGTCACAAAGGCCGCCGCGACGGCCACAAAAACCGCCGTGAAGGCGACCGGCGCCGCTGCCGGCCTCGCCGCCAAGGGCGTGAAAGCGGCGGTGCGCCCAAAAGAGGGGGAAAAGGATCCGGCGGACGACGCCAAGACCGGACAAGACGGTTGATGCCGGGATTGATTGGAATATCCCACGATATCCGCAATTGATTCCGGCGGCTGGCGGGAAAGGCCCGATCATCGTCTGTTCATCGGCGCGCTGGCGAACGACAAGCCGGGACTTCCGCGGTTCGCATTTCTGGTTAACAAAACGATAATCTTTCCGAGCGGCCGTCAGCGCCTTGCAATGGCCTTGTCCTCCTGCCCCGGCCAAAAAGAGGTCCATCTTTCGGTCGAACTTTCTGAAAATTTTACTCAATAGATTCCGCCCGGCTTTAGCGAATCTTACCGGCTTCCGGCTTACACTCGCCACAAGTTAGAGCGCCGAAGCGCCCGCGACGCTTGGAAACAGGGTTGGCTGAAACATGGATATCGCCACTATTGCCGGTATAGTCTCTGGGACAATTATTGTCGCTATCGCCATTTTTCTGGGCGGAGACGTCGGAACTTTTGTCAACGTTCCCTCAATTTTGATCGTCGTCGGCGGCGGCTTTGCGGCGACGGTCATTCGATTCCCCCTTGCCAATGTCTTTAGCGCGCTCGCCCTTGGCGGAAGAATCGCCTTCACCCATAAGAAGACGAGCCCAAAAGAGATGATCGACGAGATTTCACACCTTGCGGAGATCGTACGCAAAGATGGTCCGCTCGGCCTCGAGAGCGCGGAAGTCAATGAGGTATTGCTCAAAAAGGGCTCGCAAATGGTGGCCGACGGCTATGATCCAGAGGTCATCCGCGGCATGCTCGAGCGCGAGCGCGATCTCTATCTGGAACGCCTAAGCGAGGGCGCCCGTATCTATAAGGCGATCGGAGACGCGGCCCCGGCATTCGGCATGATCGGCACTCTCGTCGGCCTGGTGCAAATGTTGTCGACAATGGATGATCCATCGACCATTGGTCCATCGATGGCCGTTGCCCTTCTGACAACCCTTTACGGCGCCGTAATCGCCAACCTTATCGCACTGCCGATCGCTGACAAGCTCGGCAACAAGGCCACGCTCGAAGAACTCAATCAGACGTTGGCACTCGATGGAATTCTGCAGCTTCGCGAGAACAAGAGTCCGACGCTTATTCGGGAACTCCTAATCGCCTATCTGCCCGAAAAACAGCGCGGTCAGATTCTGGCGGAAGGGGTGTAACTGCGCAGCGGGTAAAACGGCGGCAAGCGATCGAAGGAGCGCTTTGCAATGGCACGAAAACAGGCGGCGAGCGGCGGTGTTCCGGAATGGCTGGTCACATTCGCGGACCTGATGTCCATTCTGGTCTGTTTCTTCGTGCTGATCATTTCATTTTCAATCCA
>CAYWBS010000146.1:0-7235 GCA_964456215.1 uncultured Hyphomicrobiaceae bacterium | reverse complement strand
CTGGTAAGTCTTATGGGGGTGCCGCAACACAAAGCAACCTAAACTCAGACTGCGACAAAGCATTCTTCACGGACGACTACCAAAGTGCAAGAACGAGTACCGAACGCTTGAATCCAGTTTGTTACCACTTTGTGGCAACGTTCCCGACATGTTCGCACATTTTCCGGCATTGCCGAGTTAGCAGGAATTGTGTTTGGGAACGCTAATAAGTCTTTGTTATCAGTATTTTGAAATGGTGCCGCCGCAGAGAATCGAACTCTGGACCTCGCCCTTACCAAGGGCGCGCTCTACCCCTGAGCTACGGCGGCGCCTTGCCGGAAGCTTGCAAAAGGCTATCAGATGGTCTCGTAACCGCTGATTAACCCCCGGCCGTAAAGTCAGGCGAACGTGCCATAGGTTTGGCGCCATCACAAGACCGCAATTGCGATGCGTGCCCGTGGTTGGGCCGGCCATGCAATGGCCGGACTACCGCCGCCCGCCACGCAGCACGTCGTTGCACGTGGCGGCGGCGACGGCGCAGACATTGACAATGCCGCGCGCGGTCGCCGACGGGCTTAGAATGTGGGCCGGCTTTTGCAGTCCGAGAAGCAGTGGGCCGACCAATTGCGCATCGCCCAGGGTGCGCATCAGATTGAGCGCGCTGTTGGCGGAGTTGAGTTCGGGAAATACCAGCAGGTTGGCGATGCCCTCGAGAGACGAGTTGGGAAGAAGCGAGTCCCTGACCTCGGGGTCGAGGGCGGCATGGGTCTGCATTTCGCCATCGACCATCAGGTCTGGGGCGCGTTCCCTCAGCATCTTGAGCGCGGCGCGCATTTTTATCGCCGTCGCGCTCTTGCGGCTGCCGAAAGTGGAATGGGAGATCAGCGCCACCCTGGGCTCGATGCCGAAACAGCGCATTTCTTCCGCCGCCAGCAATGTTTGCTCGACGATTTGCTCGGCGTCCGGGTCGAGAGCGATGTAGCAATCCGTCAGAAAGACCGGTCCCTTTTGATGAATGGCGAGAGCAAGCGTCGATGGCGCTTTCTCACCCGGCCTGAGGCCGATAATGTCGAGTACGTGGCGCAAATGGTCCGGATAAGAGCCATAAGTTCCGCAAAGCATTGCATCCACCTCGCCGCGATCGAGCATGATGGAGCCGATGACGGTGGTACTGGTGCGCACACGGGTTTTGGCGAGGTCCGGCGTGACGCCCCTGCGGCCGGCTCGTTCGATATAGTGGTTCCAATAACTCCTGTAGCGTTCGTCGCTCTCCGGATTGACGATCTCGAAATCCTTGCCGGGCCTGAGGCCGAGATCGAGCCGCTTTAGCCGCGATTCGATGACCGCGGCACGGCCGATGAGCACGGGTTCGGCGAGATGCTCATCGATCACGGCCTTGAGCGCATAGAGGACGCGTTCATCTTCACCTTCCGCGAATGCCACGCGGCGGATTTCGGAGCGGGCGCGATCGAAAACCGGGCGCATGACCAGGCCTGACCGGTAGACGAACCGGTAAAGGTTCTGCTTGTAGCGGTCGAAATCCACGATTGGCCGTGCCGCAATCCCTGAGTCCATCGCCGCTCTGGCAATCGCGGTCGGAATCTCGACCACCAGGCGCGGGTCGAACGGTTTCGGGATCAGATAGTCCGGGCCGAATGTCAGTGAGGTTTCACCGTAAGCCGCGGCGGCGATATCGGAGCTGCCGGCGCGGACGATATCGGCGATGGCGTGAACGGCGGCCTCGACCATTGCGTCATTGATGTCGCTGGCGCCGACGTCGAGCGCCCCCCGGAAGATGTAAGGGAAGCACAGAACGTTGTTCACCTGATTGGGATAATCCGTCCGTCCGGTGGCGATGATTACATCGCCGCGCACGGCCTTCGCGTCCTCCGGCAGGATTTCGGGATCCGGATTGGCCAGCGCCAGAATGACCGGCTGCTCCGCCATGCGCTCGACCATCTCCGGTTTCAATATTCCGCCCGCCGAAAGCCCGAGAAAAATGTCGGCGCCATCCATGACCTCGCCAAGACCGCGCGCATCCGTATCCTGGGCGAACACCAGCTTTTCCTTTGTGACCTCCTTTTTCCTGCCCTGGTAGACGACACCAATATGGTCAACCAATGTAATGTTTTTCCGTTTGGCGCCGAGCTTGACGAGCAGGTTGAGGCAGGCGATCCCCGCCGCGCCGCCGCCGGTAGAGACGATCTTCACGTCTTGAAGTTTCTTGCCGGCAAGGCGAAGTGCGTTGATGATCGCGGCGGCGACGACGATCGCGGTGCCGTGCTGATCGTCATGGAAGACGGGGATGTTCATGCGCTCCTTGAGCGCGTGTTCGATTTCGAAGCAATCCGGCGCCCTGATATCTTCGAGATTGATCGCTCCGAATGAGGGCTCCAGCGCCGCGATGATCTCGATCATTTTTTTCGGGTCGGTCTCGTCGATCTCGATATCGAAAACATCGATGCCGGCGAACTTCTTGAAAAGGACCGCTTTGCCTTCCATCACCGGCTTCGCCGCCAGCGGGCCGATGGCGCCAAGACCGAGAACGGCGGTTCCATTGGTTACGACCGCCACGAGGTTTGCCCGGATCGTCAAGCTGGCCGCTTCCGCCGGATTCTCTGCAATGACTTTACACGCCTCGGCGACGCCCGGACTGTAGGCGAGCGTCAGATCACGCTGATTGGCAACCGGCTTGGTTGCGACGACGGCGAGTTTACCAGGCGTTGGCTGGCGGTGATAATGGAGGGCGCTTTGGGCAAGTGAGTCATCAGCCATGAGATTTTCCGGAACTTTTTCGCGTAACTAGCTGTTATGATGTGTGCGCAGCGTGATTGCAATGGCGCGTATGGCGCTTCGCCGTCATCGCGCCGCGGCGCCATAGAGGCGGAGCGCAAAAAATGAGTGACACTGAACATAAAGGGCCGCGACGACGAAACCCGGACGGCCGGAAAGAGCGGTTGGCGGCGGCCCTCAGGGTTAATCTGCGCAAACGGAAGGCGTTGCAGCGGCAAAGGACGGGGCAATGCGGGGAAGGCGCGAAAGCATTTTCCGAGAGTGAAGCGGGCGGCGAACCTGGGACATCGCAATTTTCTGAAGACAAATGAATACCATCGGCCCGCTCGCGAATCGCCACAAATCAATTCTATCAAGGATGATTCGGATTAAGATTACATACGCATTCATGGGTCGCGGCATGTATTGGGAACTATGATACGACCTGAATTGTGCTAGAAAAACACGATGCAGATCCGCAATGCAGATCGGCAATAACTCGTAAAGGCAGGGGGGATCGGGATGGACAGAATCCGCGTTGTCGGTGGAGAGCAGCTGACCGGCACAATTCCGATCAGCGGCGCCAAGAATGCGACGCTGCCCCTGATGATTGCCAGCCTGCTGACGGGCGACACGCTGACCCTTCAAAACGTGCCCCATCTGGCCGATGTCGAGCTCCTGGCGCGCATCCTGCGCAATCATGGTGTCGATTCCAGTGTTGACGGAAAGCGCGCCGGACAGACGTCGCTCGGGGAGACATTTCATCTGCAGGCGCGAGAGATTGTCGACACCACGGCGCCCTATGACATGGTTCGGCGGATGCGGGCGAGCTTTTGGGTCCTCGGGCCGCTGCTTGCCCGGTGCGGGGAGGCGCGCGTTTCCCTGCCGGGCGGCTGCGCCATCGGCACCAGGCCGGTCGACCTGCACCTCATGGGCCTTGAGGCGCTGGCGGCGGAGATCGATCTCGAAGGCGGCGACGTGATTGCCCGGGCGCCATCCGGTCTCAAGGGCGGACGGGTGACATTTCCGAAAGTCTCCGTCGGGGCGACCCACAACGTCCTTATGGCGGCGGTCTTGGCGCGGGGCGAAACGATTATCGAGAACGCCGCCCGCGAGCCGGAGGTCGGCGATGTTGCCAGCTGCCTTATCAAGATGGGGGCGGTCATCGAAGGGATAGGCACGTCGACCTTGCGGGTTCAGGGCGTGGACCGGCTGACGGGAGCCTTTCATACGGTATTGCCGGACCGGATCGAAACCGGGACCTATGCGATGGCCGTAGCCGCGACCGGCGGCGAGGCTTTTCTCGATGGCGCGCGCGGGGATCTGCTGCGCACGCCGCTCGATCTTCTGCGCGAGGCGGGTGTCGAAATAGAAGAAACCAACAACGGAATAAAGGTCGCGCGCAATGGCGCCGGGCTCCGGCCGGTGAAGGTATCGACCGCGCCGTTTCCCGGATTTCCGACGGATTTGCAGGCACAGCTCATGGCGCTGATGTGTGTTGCGGATGGCAAATCCACGATACGCGAGACAATTTTCGAAAACCGTTTCATGCATGTTCAGGAGCTGGCGCGGCTCGGCGCGGATATTTCGCTCCATGGCGACACCGCCAAGGTCGCCGGCGTGGAGGGGTTGCGCGGCGCCCAGGTTATGGCGACGGATTTGCGGGCGTCGGTTTCGCTGGTCATTGCCGGTCTCGTGGCAGACGGCGAGACGATTATTAATCGCGTCTATCACCTCGACAGGGGCTTTGAACGGATAGAGGAAAAACTTGGCCGCTGCGGCGCCCGGATCGACCGAATCGTGTCCTAGAGTGATTTCGCTTTTCGTTGAATCGCTCAAACACTCTACCCCGTTGATTTTTCGTGTTTCCGGACGGAAAACCGGTGCCCGCTTTTCCTGGAAACACTCTAGCGGCGGTCCACCAGACAATTCCTGGGGCCGGGATTGCCAGCTTCCTGGAATTGACCCGTTGCGCCTTTCGCACAAGGGCGCTAACACTTGCCGAAAGCCTTCTCATTGACATCCGCCGCTCAAGGCGAAAAACAGCTCCACCGGCCATGGATGATTTGAAGCTCGTTGCATTGGACCTGGAAGATCTCGAGGTCATATCGGCGCATCTCCAGGATGCGGTATTGCGGGTAGGAGATATGACGTATCTGTCGTCGCAGAAAAGATTCGCGGCGATCGTAAACCGGTTTGATTGGCGAACCGCCATCAAAGACGGGGCGTCAGGCAAGGAAACCTTGATTCGCCGCCGCGCGGCTTTGCATATTGATCGCGTCCTTGAAGCAAAGATCCAGAATATCTCGCTCACCAACGAGAATGAAGTGCTGAGCATGCTAGCTATACGCTTTGAAGAGGGTGAAGCGCCCGGCGGTTACATGACGCTGGTCTTCGCGGGCGGCGGCGCCGTGCAGCTCAATGTTGAATGTATCGAGTTTGAGATGCAGGATCTTGGCGCCGCCTGGACAACGAAAAGCAAGCCGGAGCATGGCGAATAAGTTCCCGGCAGTCCGTATCGCAACAATGTCGATGGGTCGCTCAGCCCCGGGCAGGCCGACCATGTGTTGCAATGAGCTATTACGAACTACGATGCCGGGCGGGCGGATGCAGTGGAACGCCGCACGCCGTTGAGAAACAGCCGGTTGTTCGATCGATATGACAATCGTGCGGCCCGCGAATGACCGTTTTCGATCATCTGGTCCTTCCAACATGACTTATAATCGAATGGATTGAACAGCTTGCCAAGCGCTCGAAAGCTTGGAGGGAGATAAAATGGTTCGACGACTGGATTACACATCGCCGGATTTTTCCGCGGCGTTTGACGGATTTCTGTCCGGTAATCGCTCGCAGGATGAGAACGTCGATGCAGCGGTCAGGGAGATCATTGGCGAAGTGCGGAAGGTGGGGGACAAGGCGCTCATTGACCTGTCCAAACGCTTCGACGACGTCGATCTCGCGGCAATCGGAATTCGCATTCAATGTGATGAGGTCGCGCGCGCCCTCGATGAGACCGACAAGGAGACAATGGCGGCGTTGGAGTTTGCCCGCGACAGGCTCGTTTCCCATCACCGGCGTCAGCTTCCCGAGGATGACCGCTATAGGGATGAACTCGGGGTCGAACTTGGCACACTTTGGAGGCCCGTCGAATCCGTTGGTCTCTACGTGCCCGGAGGCACGGCGTCTTATCCAAGCTCGGTCCTCATGAACGCCGTGCCGGCCATGGTTGCCGGCGTCGGCCGCGTTGCGATGACCGTTCCCGCGCCGCGGGGACAACTCAATCCGCTGGTACTTGCCGCGGCCCAGATTTGCGGCATCGGCGAAATCTACCGGGTCGGCGGCGCGCAAGCGGTGGCGGCCCTCGCCTATGGCACGGAAACGATCGAGCCGGTCGCCAAGATTGTGGGTCCCGGCAACGCTTATGTGGCGGCGGCCAAGAAGCTAGTGTTTGGTGACGTCGGGATTGACATGATCGCCGGACCCTCCGAGGTGCTCATTATTGCCGACAGCGACAACGACCCGGAATGGATCGCCGCCGATCTCCTCGCCCAGGCCGAGCACGACGCTGCCGCCCAGGCCATACTGATAACGGATGATGCGGGTCTCGGCTCGGCGGTCGTAGCAGCGGTCGACAGCCAGTTGAGCGCCCTGCCGCGCGGCAATATTGCCGCCGCCAGCTGGCAAGCCCATGGCGCGGTAATCCTCTTAAGGGACCTCGCCGATGCGCCGCCGCTCGTCAATAGAATTGCGCCGGAACATTTGCAGATCGCGACGTCCGATCCGGAAAGTCTGCTCGGCGAGATTCACAATGCCGGTGCGATTTTTCTGGGCCGGTACACGCCGGAGGTGATCGGCGATTACGTCGCCGGTACGAATCATGTCCTGCCGACGGCGCGCAGCGCACGATTTTCATCGGGTCTTGGCGTGCTGGACTTCATGAAACGGTCTTCCATCCTCAGGCTGGATAGGACAAGTCTTGAAAAGCTCGGACCTGCGGCGATGAGACTGGCCGAGGCGGAAGGGCTCGAAGCGCACAGCCGTTCCGTGGGTGTGCGCTTCGGTGAGCGGTAATGGCGAGCCGGCACGCCTGCCGGCCGCGAGGAGCCTGCTAAGGGAGCCGGCGGATGGCTCAATCCGATAATGAAAATCAGGCACGGCTGATCGAAATAACGCTCGATCGACAGTCGATAGGAGGCAACACGCCCGATATCGAGCAGGAACGTGAGCTCGCCATCATTGACCTGGTCGAGAGCAATTATTTCGAACTGGTGGACAAGCAGGCAGGCCCCTACGTCCTGCGCCTCGCCATAGCCGATGGCCGGCTCGTCTTCGATGTCATGAACGATCAGCGCCAGCCGATCACGGCGATAGGTCTGGTGCTTTCACCCTTCCGGCGCATCGTGAAAGATTACTTTCTGATTTGTGACAGTTACTTCGAGGCGATCAAATCAGCGCCGCCGAGCCGCATCGAGGCCATCGATATG
>CAYWBS010000145.1:0-7240 GCA_964456215.1 uncultured Hyphomicrobiaceae bacterium | reverse complement strand
CCAGGGATCCCGATCCACTGATGGCCAGCTTTGGCACTAGCGCTTTCTCAATCCGGCAATTCAGTCCGTGGGAAACGGACCATCCAGCGGATGCTCGGGATAGTCGGTATATTCCCGAGGCGCGGCGAATCCAAACAACATCGTCAACCCCCTCCACAATTTTCAGTCGAAACAATTACACGTTATAAGAACACCGATTAAAATATAACTTAATTTTTCCAATTTTCCGCAGATTTCGGTTGAAAACTTCGCCCGCGCGACAATTTTGCCATCATTGCCGGATAGGCGCCCTTCCAGATGCGGACTACGAGAGACTGGCAGTGCGCGTCGCCACCCCCCTAAATCTCGACCACCAGACCGTCATAAGCGCAGGCCTCGGGAATTTTATCCGCGTGCGCCAGCATCTCCGGGCCCAAATGGGTCAGAATGATGCGCTTGGCGGCGAGTTCGTCCCAATGGGCTTTAAGATCGGGATAGTTCATATGAAACGGCACGGATTTTTTGTAGAAATAGCACTCGCTGATCAGCAGATCGGCGCCGCGCGCGAGCTCGGGCATATGCTCCGTCCAGGCGCTGTCCCCGGTATAGGCGATGACCTTGTCGGAGACCTCGATCCGCATCGAAGTCGGATTTGTTTCCTTGGTGTGGACCGCCGGGAAGGTCTTGACCTTCAGCGCGCCGATCCGGTGCTCGCGCAGCGTTTCCATCTCGATGATGTTGACGCCGAATTTCGGTTTCATGACATGCGCCCCCGGAAAGAGGGCTTCGCACGCCAATTTCAATCGAGACTCCGTCTCGACCGGCCCGGCGATGGTGATCGGCGTTTGCCGCTTGGCGCCGAGCATGGCATCGACCAGGAGCGCGGGGACGCCGGCGCAGTGATCGCCATGGAAGTGGGTGAGCAGAATGAGTTCGATACTGTTCGGCGGAATACCGAGCTTGTTGAGGGCGACCAGGCTCGATGCGCCAAAATCCAGGGCAAAGCGGAGGCCGGGCGCATCGATGACGATGCACGTGTTCAGACGGCCGCCGGCGCCAAAGGCGTCGCCCGATCCGGCAAATGTGATTTTCACACCCGGTACCAATTCATCTGCGCATCAATTTGAACGCTGAATCAGAAATATTTAAAAAAAACTAGCACCTGTAATACGCCCGGTACCAGTCGACGAATTTTTGGATGCCGGTTTTGATGTCCGTACGCGGCCGGTAGCCGATATCTTTCGCCAGATCATCGATATCGGCAAAGGTCTTCTCCACATCGCCGGCCTGCTTCGGCAGCATGTTCATTTCCGCCTTCCGGCCGACGGCTTCCTCGATGCAGGCGATGAAATGCAGAAGCTCAACCGGATTGTTGTTGCCAATGTTGTAGAGCCTGAAGGGCGCCGGCGACGTTCCCGGGTCCGGCGCATCGCTCCGCCAGTCGGGGTTGGGAGACGCAATCCTGTCGACACAGCGCTCCACGCCTTCGACGATGTCATCAATATAGGTGAAATCCCGCGCATGTTGCCCATAGTTGAAGACATCGATGGGCTCGCCCGCCAGAATATTCCGCGTGAACTTGAAAATCGACATGTCGGGGCGCCCCCATGGCCCGTAGACCGTGAAGAAGCGCAGGCCCGTGACGGGCCTGCCGTAAAGGCTTGAATAGCTATGCGCCATCAGCTCGCCCGCCTTCTTTGTCGCTGCATAGAGGCTCACCGGATGGTCGACATTTTGATGAACGCTGAAGGGCATGGCGGTGTTGGCACCATAAACCGAACTGGATGAGGCAAAGACGAGATGCGCGACTTCGTTATGCCGGCAGCCTTCCAGAACATGCAGAAAACCGACGATATTCGAGTCGATATATGCATGCGGGTTTTCCGTCGAATAGCGTACGCCCGCCTGCGCCGCCAAATGCACGACCCTGTCAAAGCGTTCGTCGCGGAACAGCGCCTCGACGGCATCCCTGTTTTCCAATTGATCATGGACGAATGAGAATCCGTTGCGTCCTTGGAGCTTGGCGAGACGCGCTTCCTTCAAGCTGACATCGTAGTAGGGACTGAGGCTATCGAACCCGACCACCTGATCGCCTCTGTCGAGAAGCTTCCTGGCCGTATGGAATCCGATAAAGCCCGCCGCACCTGTTACAAGAATCTTCATTTCTTCGTATCGTCGGCTTTCCTGGAGACGGCCATGAGCGTTCCCTGGCGGAAAAAATCCCTATGTATCATAGATCATGCCGCCCAGCGGAAGAAGGCCTTGTGGACGCGATATCTCCATTCGGACGATCGATAGATCGTCTTGCTTGGCGGCAGGCACCATCGCACGGAATTTGCCCTCCCGTATGCCGTTAGACAAGCCTGCGCCCTATTCATGCAGCGATTCCGAGCTTTTTGCCAAACGATTGTAAGCTTTGACTTCGCCGGTAGAGATTTTCATCTCATGCGGCAAATAGGCGGTCTTCGTCATCCAAAGATCCATCGGGTTTCGTCATATTGTCGTTAAAATACGGGTATCCCATACCATCCCATGCCGGGGTTCTGGCTGTGGTGCCCGCCGCGCGTCTCCTTTCACGAGTTGGACGCTGCCTTGGCGGCGCCGAGGAAACAGCATTTTCGAAGGACAGGGCTGGACCATTGCTTGAAATAGTATGATCATAAACAAGGACCCGTTGGCTGACGCGACCTCTTCAGAAGACAACGGCCCATGCACCTGATAGCGTAGTGCACATGTTGTTGCGATCACATTTGCCTTTTGCCGGACCCGTTGTGGTGTCCCTGCTTTTTACCCCTGCCTTGGCGGTTGAGTTTTGTGTGTCCTGCACCGGACCCGAGCAAACCTATATCTGCGCTATCGACGCGGGAAATGGCCAGCGGAACGCAGCGACTCTGCAGCTCTACTGCGTCGTAAACGCCGCCAAGGACCGGGGTCATCAATCGTGCAAGGTGAGCAAGGACGTGACCGCCGCCTGCAATGGTCCCCGCCTTGAATATGTCTACGCAGGCACCCCATTGCCGGCACCTCTGTCGCTCAATCCTCATCCACAATCCGGTAGCGGGACGGCACCCGGCGAAGCCGACGGTCATTCGCCGGCGCCCCGGAAGAACGGCCAAGCTGAAACGCTCGTCGATTTGACTAACAAGGCCGTGCAGTCTTCGAAACAGCGGATCCGCAAGGCTGGTGAATCCGTAGATGAGACCGCCGGCAAGGCGCGCGGTTCGATAAAGAACGTCGCCAGCAAGACGAAGAACAGAGTAGGCAAAGCGCTGAAAAACGCCGGAAAGGCGGTCAGCAAGGCGGCGCGCACGACATTTCACTGCGTGCGCACGCTCTTCGGCGAGTGTTGGTAGGGATTGACCACGGCCGGGGTCCGGCTGCAGCTAAGACGCGGCCGCGGCCACAGTGTTAGTTCCTACTGAGCCATTGGCGCGCCTGCTTTTGTGCGTCGGCGATCTGCTCCTTGTTCATTTCCCGCGCGATCTCCATCCGGTAGCGCTTCGCGGCGTCATTTCCCCTGAGGGCGGCCAAATTAAACCATTTATGCGCGACCACCAGGTCCTGCTCGACGTCTCGTCCCGTTGAGTAAATCATGCCGAGTTCGAAAAGCGCGTCTGGTGCACCGGATTGAGCTGCAAGTTCAGCCCGTTCCAACGCCGAAATATCCATACGTGCCATCTGTCGTCCATCTCATGTTTGCGGCCTGCTCAGACCAGATCTTCATTGAACCTCCACTGGCCTTATCCGCTCCCCGGCCTGCCGGTCGGCAAGGATCAAAGACCGGGGCGGATTATGAGACGCGCTCGCCAAAATCCCGTAAATATAAGTATTAAGTCGAAGAAAAGAATATTTATTATTAGTATAGTCTGGTTTTATATTGGCACCAATTCGGTGAAATTCTCAAAAATGCGCGAAATATCAGATGTTATTTACCAGTTCCAGATATCGATAATTAACCATGAATGCATTAAGCCGCGTCGATCATCAAGCCGCCTGGCGCTGGAACCATTACTTCTTTGGAGATTGCCGCTTCGCCGTACCGGCCTGGGGAAAAGACCGCCTGATGACCAGATACCGCCATTCGGAATGCCTGTAGCCGTCTGGCTTCCAGACATGTTTCCAGGGAATTTGAACGGTTTCCGGTTCCGCAAAAGCTCTAATCCCGATCTTTTCGAGTTCCAGCTTGGCCCTTTCCGGCAGGGCCCAGCCCTCCGTCCGCGGGTTCCAGACCACTGCAATCGGCGCGCCTTCAGGGTGCCGGGTCGGCGGAACGTAGACCGGCCCCTTCAAGGCGATGATCCGTGCCTTCGGGAAATATTTGCGCATGTTGCCGGCGACGTGGCGGTAACCGCCCATCAATGTGCCGGTCTCAAAACCGCGTCTTCTGAGGACGTCGGCCAGGGGTCCATATGGCACCATTTGACGGCACTTGATGCAAAATGGCGCCCCAACAAACAGGTAGCCCGCCCTCAGCGGAAAGACAGCCACGGCAAAGACAATCATAACCGTTACGTAGCGGCGGATCTGCCGCTCGTCGCGGCAGGCGTTCATGGCGTAGCTGATCAATCCGATCACCGTGAGCAGGAAGAACGGATGCATATAGCGGGCGAAAAGACGCTGAAATCCAAATATGACGACCGTCAGGAAAAGGAAGACAAGAGCCACAATCGTCAAATGGTGAATGAGCCGGACATAATCGGGCTCAGGTGCGAACCGGAACTTTTCGCGTCTCGCCGTCAGGAAATCTCTTACCGAGCCCGGGAAGATCACCAATAAGACAAAGATCAATGGCGACAGGAACCCGACGGGACCGGCAACGACACGGGGCAAACCGGTGAGCAGCCCTTCAACATAGGTTTGGCCCGCCGCTCCGATCGAGACCAAGCTCCGAGCCGAAATTTTGGTGATGACATCATGGTCCGCCAGCAGCCACCAGAGATAGGGCGACATGACGGCCAGAGCGACGGCGAGACCGAGGAGCATGCGCCGGTCGTAGAACCGCCGGCGCGTGGGCCCCTGCATCCAGCTCGCGGCGGCCAGCATAAGAAAGAAAGCCCCAAACGTGAATTTTGCAAGCATTCCCAGTCCAGCGAATATGCCGAACAGCGCATAGTCCGAGAGCCGACCCCGATCTACCACTCTGAGATATGCCCAGAAAGTCGCGCAGATAAAGCACGTCAAAGCCGCAGTGTGGGTAACCCCTTCATGGATATTCCAACCGATCTGGTAAACCAGTGACAGCGAGAAGGCCGCCAGCGCGGCCCAGAACTGGTCTTCCAAGACGCGCCTCGCGCTCAGAAAAAAAAACGCAGCCGCAACCGTCAGCAACGCGTATTTAAGAATAAGAAAGCTTGATCCGACCGGACCTGTGGCCTGCTGTACGAGCCAAAGCATCCATTCATAGATAGGACCCTGGCGGGCAGCGTAGCCAGCTTCAAGAGTTTGCGCGTAGAAATTGACTATGACATCGTCCTGGCCGATGGCCGGGCTCGCAAAAACGCGAAATGCACCGTGCACCAGGCCGTAGCAGCCGGCAACGATGATGACGCCCCGCAGACTCCAAAGCCATTGCCGCCGAATGCCCGCCCCCGGGAGATCGCGCATGGTGAGAATGACGATCAGTTGCCCGGAATGAGGACCGTCGATCCGGTTGTCTTACGAGCCTCCAAATCCCGATGCGCCTGGGCCGCATCCTTCAATGCGTAGGTTTGGTTAACGGGAATTTTGACGTGCCCCGCGCCGACAACCGCGAAGAGATCGTTCGCCGTCGTCAACAAGTCTTCGCGATTGGATGTATATGCAAAGAGCGACGGCCGAGTCGCAAATAGCGAGCCCTTTTGTCCGAGAAGTCCGATATTGAAGTCCGGCACCGGACCCGACGACTGGCCGAAACTGACCCACATGCCGCGAGGTTTCAGGCAATCGAGCGACCCAGGAAAAGTCGCCTGGCCGACGGAATCGTAAACAACATCGACACCGTCGCCGTTCGTCAGTTCCTTGACACGGTCAACGAACTTCTCCTCCGAGTAGATGATCGTCTCGTCACATCCGTTCGCCTTGGCAAGCTCGGCCTTTGCCGCCGAGCCGACGGTGCCGATGACCCTGGCGCCGAGATGTTTGGCCCATTGGCAGGCAATCGACCCCACGCCTCCAGCGGCGGCGTGAAAGAGGAGCGTCGTCCTTGGCCCCACCTTGAATGTCTCGCGGATCAGGTACCGAGCCGTCATGCCCTGCAGCATCATGCCCGCGGCCGTCTTGTCGTCGACCGAATCCGGAATCTTGACGAGGCGCCCCGCCGGCATGATCCGTTCCTCGGCATAGCCGCCGATCGGACCCGCATATGCCACCCGGTCTCCTGGAGCAAGTCCGCTTACACCATCGCCAACCGCTTCGACTTGTCCGGCACCCTCCATGCCAAGCACAAATGGCAGACTGTCCTGCTTATAGAGGCCGGTCCGGTGGTAGACATCGATAAAATTCAGTCCGACGGCGCTTTGCCGCACACGGACCTCGCCATGCAGGGGAGCGCCCAATTCGGCCTCCTCCCAGCGAAGCACCTCCGGACCGCCATATTCGTGAACGCGAATGACGTGTGTCATAATTCCTCCTACAAATCCTGTTCAGGCAAAATCTGATTTTCGGACGAAATTGTAAAGAGATGAGTTTCATGCCGGATAGACCGAATACCCGCGCAGTGCTATTTTGGAATTTGTGAAAAGGTCGGCCCAGTCCTTCCATCAAACGACAGCCGTCATAAATCAAAACACCCTCGTCAATATAGCGACCCTCTCCAATGATTGCCGATAAATCCACGCGTCAGCTCGTCATTTTGGTCGCCGCCTGGATCGCTTTCTTCATTGTCGAGGTGCTTTGGCATAATGAAATTGCGCTTACGGCCGTCGCGATTTTGACGTCCGCCCTATTGTTCATGGAATACGAGAGCGGCGAGGTTCACCTCTACGCCTTCGGTGTGGCGCTCGGATTGGTCATTGAAGTCGGTCTCGGCCAGATCGCACGTTTGCAGCACTGGGAGAATGCGTCTTTGTTCGGCATTCCCTATTGGTTGCCGCTGATCTGGGGCTTCGGGTTCGTCGCAATACGCCGTATTGGCAATATCATTGTCGCCTATTTCGCAAAAGTGTGAGCTTCCGACTTTGGCGGTTGCGCTGAAGCCGCAATATGACCGGGATCCGCCGAACTTTCATTGCTCTCTTCAGAGCCAACTGACATTCCTTCTCATCGTCGGCATCTCCATCGCCCC
>CAYWBS010000144.1:0-7241 GCA_964456215.1 uncultured Hyphomicrobiaceae bacterium | reverse complement strand
CTTGCGAGGTGGGTTTGCCCGTCAGCCGGACTCTGATGAGATGTCCTTCCGCTTCGAGGGCGCGGATCGTGTCCAGGCTCATCCTTCCCAATAGCTTCGCAACCTGTTTTCTGGAATAGAGCAGTTGGTCCTCGGAAACCGGAATGGGATCGAGGCGAACGCGATACTTATGTTTCAATGAATTGCCTAGAGGCCACAAATTAACTGAATGGATTCCTCGTAACTTGTTGATTTTATTGGTGCCCCAGGCCTGACTCGAACAGGCACGCCTTTGCAGGCAACAGATTTTGAGTCTGCCGCGTCTACCAATTCCGCCACTGGGGCAATCCGTTTCTTCGCGCGGCAAGGGCACGAACCGCACTTGCAACGCGCTTATTGGATCGGCAGAGGCGCGGACGTCCGACCGATCAGATCGGGAGCCTATACCAGATTATTCCTCTCATCCTCAACACTATGATCCGGCGAATCGTAGAAATCTTGAAAATCTTTCCTATATGTCCTGAAGAAGCGGCGCGCCTCGCGAGAAGTGCCACAAGAGGTGATATCGGCGCATGGCATGTGAGGCGTTTTACGTTAGCGGGATGAGCAATAAAATTTTCTTCGCTTTGAGGCGGGACAATCCGTGTTTTGATCCGCCGCAACGATAATAATCCTCCATTCATCATTGGTATTGGGATCGGTTGAAACCGAAACGCCATTGTCGATGCTTAAGAGATGAGAGGAACATGTGAAGGGGGTGCACATCTTTTGGAGGTAGGTATGAGAGTATCGTTTATCGTTCTCGCCACGCTGTTTGCGGCGTTTGGCATGGCAGTCGGATCGAAGGATGTTGCTGCTGCACCACTTCAAGCCTCATCGGCGGGAGCTGACGTCATTCGCCACGCGGTTGACAATGCCAGAAAAGGCGACAACGCCGGCATCAGGCTGGTTCGCCGGGAAGGTGGCCGAGGAGGTGAATCTCGTGGTCGAGGTGAATATCGTGGTGGCGGTCGGGAAATGAGAGGCGGCGCAAGCCGTGAAGGCTCTACAATAAGACGTGGCGGGTCGCACAATTTCCGCAGCAATCGGCCTTCCAGTCGGCGTCACTACAACAGCGAGCGGCGCAATCGTGCCCGCCGGATCGACAGATCCCGCAGATCGATCAGCCGCAGGCGCGTTCGCGACCACCGCATTTATGAAAGGCGAGTCTATACGCCGCGCCGCACCTCACGGCGTCTGCACGACCGCAAAATCAGGCGCTTCGACAAGAGGCGTTCCGTAAGCCGGATCCCGCATAGAAATAGAAAATGGAAGCGCTCGCGGCACCGCAGCCGTAAGTTCCGCCATTACCATAGCGGCTGGTATTACGATTATCCCTGGTGGCTCTATGTTTCCGCGCTACCCTATTATGATTACGACTATAACGACGACGCACATATCGCATGGTGCTTCGCGCACTACGGGTCGTACGATCCGCGGACGAATACCTTTCTCGGCTATGACGGCAACCGCCATGAATGCATCAGCCCCTATTCCTATTAGCGGCTGACAATAACGCGACAGCACTATGATCTTTCAGCGCCGCTCTCACGGGCTATCCGGGGAGCGGCGTATTTGTGCCGCCGAATACGACCCGCTGCGCGCCAGCCAGACTTCGATCCGGATCATGGACTTCTTTGAAATCAGCGCCTAACACAGTTTGGCGAAGGCTCGGAACCGCTTGACGAATTGGCGGCCGGCGGCGGCCTTGAAGCGTGAAGAAAGGTTCGATCATGCTGGGTGCGATCATTGGCGTTGGAGAAGTTGGCGGCTGTTACGCCCGCGCATTGGCGACGGCGGCCGCGTTTAAGCTTTGCGACATAAAAACGGACGGGCCGCCGGCACGAACCGCGGAAACAATCGGTGTTGATTTGGAGACCCGGCCGGGGCCCTGGCTGCAAGGCGCCGAGTTTGTGCTGGTCTGTGTACCGGGCAAGGAAAGTCCGGTTGTCGCTGCGTCGGCGCTCCCCTTTATCGGTCCGGAAGCCGTTTACATTGACATGGCGACCGCCAGGCCCGACGATTTGCGGCACTGGTCAAAGCGGTTCAAGGATCAAGGCCGCGCCTTCGTCGACGCGGCCATCATGGGCTCGATCCAGCTCACGGCCGAAAAGACGCCAATCCTGCTCGCCGGCGAAAAGGCGGGCGCCGCCCGGAAACTCTATGCCGGGCTCGGCGCGCGAACGGATGTCGTCGAGGATGGCGCAGCCGGAGACGCCACATCCTTGAAGCTCCTGCGCAGCATTCTCATCAAAGGTCTGGAGTGCCTGGCTGTCGAGGCGCTGACGGCGGCTGAGCATATGGGCGTCCGCCCGCAACTTTACGGCGCCCTCAAGGACGTTGATGCCGCGGCGATATCGGATTTCCTTGAGATGCTGGTCACCACCCACATTCCCCACGCCGAGCGGCGCGGGCACGAAATCGTAGACGCCGCTGATCAGCTCCGCGAAATGGGTTTTGATGCTTTGGTGACCGGGGCCCTGCCGCCCCGCTACGAGGCGACCATTGCCGCCAAAACCGGCAATCCGCCCGCGGAAGGCGTGCGGCCAATAGCGGAATCGCTTGCGTGGCTGAAGCAAACTGTGCGCGCTTGAAGCCGCCAGGCGGCGGACCGCCGTCTCACTTTGCATCGCGCCGGGCGGCAAAGCCATACAAACCGCCTCTTCACCGTCGCCTAAGAAATTGACAAGTGCCGGCTTTCGACATTTTCTGTTTGCCGGGCAATGAGCCTTACCCGGCCGGCTCATTCTCAGCCGAATTCGAAAACGATTTTGCAAGGATCCGGAATGGCATTCTCAGTCAACCGCTTGAGCCCGGCCCTCGGCGCGGAGATCATCGGTTTGGACGTCTCAAAACCGCTGAGCGGCAATCTCTTCGGCGAAATCAGGCAGGTCCTGAACGAAGCGGATGGCCTAGCCGTCCTGCGGGAGCAGAAACTGACACCTGAACAGCATATCGAGTTTTCGCGCCAATTCGGCCCCCTGTTCGGCGAGGCGGAGCAGCTGCAGGACACGGTGAAGCCCTATCTGCTGCCAGGCCATCCGCAGATCTACCGGGTTTCCAACAAGGTCGTCGACGGCAAGCTACAGGGGCGTCAACGGTCCGGAACCTATTGGCATTCCGACGTCTCGTTTCGGAAAAATCCGGCAATGGTCTCCATTCTCTATGGGATCGAAGTTCCGGCGCTCGGCGGCGATACGATCTTCACCAATATGACGCTGGCCTATGAGGCGCTTTCCGGCGCCATGAAGGACATGATCGCGCCGCTCAAGGCGGTTCACAGCTTTACCGGCGCCAATAGCACCGGCTGGGCGCACGAAAAAATTCAAAACCAGGATCTCGACGGCACCAACATCGCCGAACATCCGGTCGTCCGGGTCCATCCCGACACGGGCCGCAAATGCTTGTTCGTCAATCCCGGCAACACCACCCATCTCTCGAATTTCTCGAAGCAGGAAAGCCAAATCATCCTCGATTTCCTCTATCGCCATGCCATCCGGCCGGAGTTTCAGTACCGGCACAGATGGCGGCCCGGCGATCTCGTCATTTGGGACAATCGCTCAACGCTGCACTACGCCATCGCCGACTACACCGCGGACCGCTACATGCACCGCACGACAGTCATCGGTGAAGTGCCCCTCGGCATAAATTGATAGTGATCGCGCGCCCTATTCCAGCTCCATTTTGAGGGAAATGGGCTTCAGCAGGTCCTTGAGTGCGACGACACCGGCGAGCGCATCATTGTCCATAACCATCAATCTCGAATTTCCGGTGTTATGCATCAGCTCCAGGACCTCTTTCGCCTCGCGGTCGGCGCCGACGCTGTTCTCCGCCGATGGCGGCGCCATGATTTGCCGCACCGTTGTCGTGCGCCACGTCTCTCTCGGCACTTGTTTGATCTGCTGCATGCCGACGGCGCCGACGACCTTGGCGCGCTCGACTACGGGAAAAAATTCATGGAAATGACCGTGGACCCATTCGTCGATCAGGGTCTGCACCGTGATATCCGGGGCAACGGTAATGGGGTCCGGAGACATGAAGCGGCTGATGCTTTTCCCCTTCAAGAGCTGGCTTGCCTCGAATTGGTAGTAGGAGTTGCTGGCCGCGGATCTGATGAACATACCCATTATGATCCACCACAAGCCGGTGAGGCCGGGCTGGGACAGCAACTGAAAAACGCCGAGCGCCATCAGGCCGACCCCGAACCACTGGCCGATCCGCGATGCTAACCGCGTTGCCCAGCGGCGGTCATCCGACCAGGCCCAGAGTCCGGCGCGCAGCACGCGGCCGCCGTCCAGCGGAAATGCCGGGATCATATTGAAGACGGCGAGCACGATATTGAGAAGACCGAGATAGCTGAATACGCCGGCGGCGGCCTCCGAGGCACCGAGCCTCTCCGTAACGCCGGCGCCCAGCCAGAATCCGATCGCCAGGAGGACGCTGACCAGGGGTCCTGCGATCGACATCAGAAATTCCGCGCGGGCGCTCGGCGGCTCGTCTCCAAGCTCCGCGACGCCGCCCAGAAGCCAAAGCGTGATGCCCTTGATCTGAATTCCATATGCGCGCCCGACAAGCGAATGGGCGAGCTCATGAAGAACGATCGATAGAAACAGCCCGAGAACGCCGGCCACGCCCATCCACCAATAGGTAGTCTCCGGAAACCCCTTGTAGACCGCGGGGAAATATCCCTGCGCAAGTGACCAGGCAATGAGCAGGGCGATGAAGGCCCAGCTCACATTGACCCTCACCGCAAATCCGAAAACCTCGAAGAGCTTGATATTTCCAGAAAACATTCGACCCGGCCTGTAATTGTTGTCGCACAGTCCGCACTCCGCGGCTGCAGGTCAATCCTGTGAAGGTTTTTCGCCAAGCTGAGAGGTATGGCACGGAGCGTCAGAGATCAAGCCCAATGCGCGCCGGGCGTCCCGGCCCTCCGCTCTTTCACATGGACAAGCGCACCGTGCGCGGCTAATCAGACGCCATGTTACGGCGTCTCTACGACTGGACCTTCGCCATCGCCGCGCATCGCCGCGCGCCCTGGGCTCTTGCTGGCGTTGCCTTCATCGAGAGTTCCGTCTTCCCGATACCGCCGGACGTTTTGCTTATTCCGATGGTGCTGGCCGAACGCGCCAAGGCGTGGTTTTTCGCCGCGCTCGCCACGTTGAGTTCCGTGATCGGCGGCGTCGCCGGTTACGCGATCGGTTTTTTTCTGTTTGAGGCCGTCGGCAAGCCGCTTCTCGACTTATATGGTTATAGCGGACAGTTTCAGTCCTTCGCCGACCGTTATAATGACTTCGGCGCCTGGATCGTATTCTTCGCCGGCGTAACCCCGTTTCCCTATAAGGTCATAACCATCGCCAGCGGCGTGACCCAACTCAACTTCATCATATTTTGTATTGCCAGCGTTGCGGCGCGGGGGCTACGGTTTTTTCTGGTGAGCGGTCTGCTCTACTGGTTCGGGCCGCCGATCAAGGAGTTCATCGAACGCCGCCTCGGGCTCGTCTTCACCATCGCGGTCATATTGCTGTTCGGGGGTTTTACGCTCGTGAAATATCTCAACTAGCGAACCGAAACCAGATGATACCATTCGTTTCCGGCAACACCGTACTTGACGGCCGATCGCTCTCAGCGCTGCTTTTCCTGCTCAGTCTTGCCGTCATCGCCACGGGCTGGGGCTTTGAGCTGATCGGCGGCTACAAGCCCTGCCCGCTCTGCCTGCAAGAGCGCTATGCCTATTATCTCGCCCTCCCCGCCGCCCTCGGAGCGTTCTATTTCGTTTCCAATTCGAAGAGCCGTATCGCCCTGCTCCTCTTGGGACTATGCGCGTTGGCCTTTCTCATCAATTCGGGCCTCGGGGTCTATCATTCGGGCGTCGAATGGCGCTGGTGGCCGGGACCATCGAGTTGCACCGGCGCCGGCGCGCTCGACACGCAGGCCGGCAGCCTGGTCAAAAACCTCAGCGAAACACATGTCATTCGCTGCGACGAAGCCCCCTGGCGCTTCCTGGGCCTGTCATTCGCAGGATACAACGCGTTGATCTCACTCGGCCTCGCCGGTCTGGCATTGCTCGGCGTGCGCTCCGTGAGAACGGCCGCGAGGTCGTAAATTGCACGGCGATTGATCGCCCCGGGCGCGTCGTGGAGCGCTTGTGCATAACCGTGGCATCGGCGGCAAAATGCCTCTGTCGCGCCTAATCCGCTCCATAATGTTAACAAATTCTTAATGGCAAATAATCATTGACAAAGGTTCAAAGAACGGGTTACGCGTAAAAGGAACCAAACAAGAACAAAGTTGAGTTGTAAATAGTTTTGGAGTTAGCGGGATGGTTGAAGAGAGTAGTTTTAGACACGTCGGAGCTGAAGCAAACCAGATTTTGGCAAAAGCATTTGCCCGGTCTTCTTTGAGATCAAAACCTTCTTACGGAAATAGCAGACTGAAAAAGCCCGGATTGCACGACAACGAAAACGTTAAGCTTGCGGGTCGAGCGGATAAACTGGCGATAAAGGCCGCGGGCTCGTAGGCATGAGAAAACGAGAGTTGCTTGGATATGGTGAGCAGAAACCGGAATTACATGCGTCACATTGAAGAATGCGGGGCGGCTCCCATATCAGTGGGAAATACACATGAAGGGGCGTCAGAGATGACACATAATTCTCATGTGAATCCCATAGAGTGGAATCAAGCGCTTGGTTTGGCGCGCAGGTCATGTTCGCAGGTGTTTCAGCAGGGCGGTGGGCCCTGCGATGCGATCCGGTTACACGGTTTGTCGGACTACGGTTTGGAGCCGGTACATTGGGGCAAAGCAATAACGCTGATTGCCTTGCAATTGTGCCGTGGTCACCAAGGCCATCGTAGGTCCGGCGCGTATAACGGCAAAGTATCGCGTGTGCGTACCGTCAATTGTCGAGTCGCTTAGTAATAGTAATGCGTTAGTAGCGTTCCTCGAGTGATTATCCGGTAATCCCGGTGGTGGTGTTCGCGTCGCCGGGGTAGTAACGGGCCAAGGGTATTTTGGCCTGAAGATCTGTAGCGTACAGTAGCATTTGGTTGCGTTGAGTTGCGTGAAAGAGTACCCCGTACCGAAATGCGGACGAGCCGAACTCGGGCCTTAGGGCCCGAGTTCGGTATACCAAAGAGATCATCCGTCCAGACGTAGCGTATTGTCGCGTTAGTCGTCTGTGAAGAACGGCTAAGCGTTTGATGGATCGGCGCAAATCCCATTA
>CAYWBS010000143.1:0-7310 GCA_964456215.1 uncultured Hyphomicrobiaceae bacterium | reverse complement strand
CTATGGCAAATGCCTCGGGCGGCGGGTCCGGCTCGGACGCAAGAGCCTTCAAGTCTCGCTCGATCAGCCCGGTATCCACTTGGCCGGCGGCAAATCCCTCATGAGCGGTTAAGGCGGCAAGAAACGCGATATTGGTGACCGCGCCGGAGATGCGGCAGTCGGCCAGCGCCGCGGCGAGATTTGCGCGGGCGGCCTCGCGGGTCGGCCCGTGAGCGACAAGCTTGGCGATCATCGGATCGTAAAACGGCGTGATCTCGTTGCCCTCGCGAATGCCGGTTTCGACGCGGAGGCCTGCCCGTTCGCCGGGAAGCGACAAATGGTCGAGACGCCCGGCCGCCGGTAGAAATCCTTTCGCCGCATTCTCCGCATAGATCCGCGCCTCCATTGCCCAACCGGACAGGCTGAGCTCCTCCTGCCGCCTCGGCAACGGCTCACCGGCGGCGACAAGCAACTGCCACGCCACCAGGTCCTCGCCGGTAATCATTTCCGTCACCGGATGCTCAACTTGGAGCCGGGTATTCATCTCCATGAAATAAAAGCGATCCGGCCGGAGGCCTTCGGAAATGTCGGCGATGAATTCCACGGTGCCGGCGCCCTGATAGCCGACCGCCTCGGCGGCGCGGATGGCGGCGGCGCTCATTTCGGCGCGCATCTCCCCGGTCATGCCCGGCGCCGGCGCTTCCTCGATGACCTTTTGATGGCGGCGCTGCAGCGAACAGTCGCGTTCAAACAGATGGACGATATTGCCATGGCTGTCGGCGAAGATCTGCACCTCGATATGGCGCGCCTTGGTCAGGCATTTCTCGATCAGGAGATGCCCGTCGCCGAAGCTCGATTTCGCTTCCCGCATAGCGGCTTGCAGGGCGGCTGCGAACGCCGCCGGATCTTCGACGCGGCGCATGCCCCTTCCGCCGCCGCCGGCGCGGGCCTTGATCAGCACCGGAAAGCCGATCTCCTCAGCCTGGCTTTTGAGAAAATCCGGGTCCTGATTGTCCCCCTGATGGCCGGGCACCACCGGCACGCCGGCCTTTTCCATCAAATCCTTGGCGGCGTCCTTCAGCCCCATCTTGCGGATGGCGTCCGCGGGCGGGCCGACAAAGGTCAGCCCCGCCGCCTCGACGGCCTCGGCGAACCCAGCATTCTCGGCGAAAAATCCATATCCCGGATGGACCGCATCGGCGCCGCTCGCCTTGCAGACCTCGATGAGCCTCTCCTTATTGAGATAGCTTTTGAGGACGGGCGCCGGACCCAGCCTGAAGGCCTCGTCCGCCATTTCCACATGCAGGGCGCCGGCATCAGCGTCGGAATAAACCGCGACTGTGCGCACTCCCAGCGCTTTCGCGGTCCGGATGATGCGGCAGGCGATTTCACCGCGATTTGCAATGAGGATTTTCCCGAACATTCCGCCGCCCCTCCTCACATCCGGAAGATGCCAAATTGCGTATCGGGAATGGGCGCGTTCAGCGCTGCCGAGAGGCTCAGGGCGAGAACGTCCCGCGATTTCCTGGGGTCGATGATGCCGTCATCCCAGAGCCTGGCCGAGGCATAAAGCGGATGCCCCTCGGCCTCGAACTGCTCAATGATCGGCTGCTTGAACGCTTTCTCTTCCTTCGCGGACCATTTCCCCCCTTTCCTCTCGATATTATCGCGCCGGACCGTCGCCAGGACGCCGGCGGCCTGTTCGCCGCCCATCACCGATATGCGCGAATTCGGCCAGCTCCAGAGAAAGCGCGGGCCATAGGCCCGCCCGCACATGCCATAATTGCCGGCCCCGAAAGAGCCGCCGACGATCATGGTGACTTTCGGCACTTTGCTGGTGGCGACGGCGGTTACCAGCTTGGCGCCGTGCTTGGCGATGCCCTCGGCCTCGTATTTGCGGCCGACGATAAAGCCGGTGATGTTCTGCAGAAAAACGAGGGGGATTTTGCGCTGCGAGCAAAGCTCGATGAAATGGGCGCCCTTCAATGCGCTTTCGGAGAAGAGCACGCCGTTATTGGCGAGCAGCCCCACCGGAATGCCGTGGATATGGGCGAATCCGCAGACCAGCGTGCTGCCGTAGCGCGTCTTGAATTCATCGAAGCGCGAGCCGTCGACGAGACGCGCGATCACCTCGCGAATTTCGTAAGGCTTGCGCAGATCCGAGGGAACGATGCCGAGAATATCGTCGATATCATAGGCCGGGTCTTCCGGCGTCTGCATCTCGATCTCGATCCGCTTCGGCCGGTTGAGGACGGCGACGGCCCGGCGCGCCAGCGCGATCGCGTGGGCGTCGTCCCGCGCCAGATGATCGGCGACACCGGAAAGCCGTGTGTGCAGATCGCCGCCGCCAAGGTCCTCGGCGCTGACCACCTCCCCCGTCGCCGCCTTCACCAACGGCGGGCCGGCCAGAAATATCGTCCCCTGATCCTTGACGATGACTGTTTCGTCGGCCATTGCCGGCAAATAGGCGCCGCCCGCCGTGCACGACCCCATGACGGCGGCGATTTGCGGAATGCCCTTGGCGGACATGTTCGCCTGATTGTAGAAAATACGCCCGAAGTGCTCGCGATCGGGAAACACCTGGTCCTGGTTCGGCAGGTTGGCGCCGCCGGAGTCCACCAGATAGATGCAGGGCAGCCGGTTCTCTTGGGCGATCTCCTGGCCGCGGAGATGCTTCTTGACGGTCATCGGGTAATAGGTGCCGCCCTTCACCGTGGCGTCATTGCAGATGACCATCACCTCGCGTCCCGAGACGCGGCCGATCCCGGCGATCATCCCCGCCGAGGGCGAGGCGCCCTCATACATGCCGTGGGCCGCGAACAATCCGACTTCAAGGAACGGCGAGCCCGGGTCGAGGAGCCGGTTGACGCGGTCGCGCGGCAGGATCTTGCCGCGGCTCAAATGGCGGTTGCGCGCTTCTTCGCTACCGCCTTCGAGCGCCGCCTCCGCCGCCGCTTCGACGGCCGCGATGGCCGCGCCCATGGCCTTGCGGTTTTCCGCAAAATCTTCGGTCCGGGCCGAGATTTTGGACTGCAAGACCGCCATCTCAGACGGTCTCCGCGAACATTTCGCGGCCGATCAGCATGCGCCGGATCTCGGATGTTCCCGCGCCGATCTCATAAAGCTTGGCATCGCGCAGCAGACGGCCGGTCGGGTACTCATTGATATAGCCGTTGCCGCCGAGGCACTGGATGGCTTCGAGCGCCACCTGGGTCGCCTTCTCGGCGGCATAGAGAATGCACCCGGCGGCGTCCTTGCGCGCCGTCTCGCCGCGGTCGCAGGCGGCGGCCACGGCATAAACATAGGCGCGGCAGGCGTTCATGGTCGTGTACATGTCGGCGAGCTTGCCTTGCATGAGCTGGAATTCACCGATCGGTTTCCCGAACTGCTCGCGCTCATGAACGTAAGGAATGACGGCATCCATGGCCGCCGCCATGATGCCAAGCGGACCGCCGGCGAGCACGACGCGCTCATAGTCGAGACCGGACATCAATACTTCGACGCCGCCGCCCTCCTCGCCTAGAACGTTCTCATAAGGCACTTCGCAATCCTCGAAGACGAGTTCGCAGGTGTTCGAGCCGCGCATGCCGAGCTTGTCGAGTTTCTGCGCCGTCGAAAAACCGGTCATATCGTTCTCGATCAGAAACGCGGTGATGCCGCGCGGTCCCGCCGCCGGGTCAGTCTTCGCATAAACGACGAGGGTTTGCGCATCCGGCCCGTTCGTAATCCACATCTTATTGCCGTTCAGGATATAGCGGTCGTTGCGCTTCTCGGCGGCGAGCTTCATGGAAACGACGTCGGAGCCGGCGCCGGGCTCCGACATCGCGAGTGCGCCGACATGCTCGCCGGAACAAAGCTTCGGCAGATATTTCGCTTTCTGCTCCGCAGTGCCGTGGCGGTTGATCTGATTGACGCAGAGGTTGGAATGGGCGCCATAGGAAAGGCCGACGGAGGCCGAGGCGCGGCTGATCTCCTCCATGGCGACGACATGGGCGAGATAGCCCATGCCCGAGCCGCCATAGTCTTCATCAGCGGTTACGCCTAAGAGGCCCAGCGCACCAAGCTCCGGCCAAAGGTCGACCGGAAAGCTGTTGGTCTCGTCGATCTCAGCCGCTCTCGGGGCGATCTTCTCCTGGGCGAAGCGGTGCACCATGTCGCGCAGCGCCTCGATGTCGTCGCCCAGCGCAAAATTCATGCCCGTCGTGAACATAGGACGCCTCCCGGATTTCACCTGGCATCGCACGATTTGCTCAGTCGATCCAGGAATCACTTTCTTGGGAAGAATACAATGCCGGCGCAAATCCAGTCCCCCACCCATTGCCGTCATTGCCGGGTCAAGTCCACCTGGGCATGCTGCGTGTGGGGGCCAGTCGCCACGCATGCAACAAACTCCGTCATTCCCGACATGGGCCGTCCCGTGTCGTGCGTATGGCAGCGGAGCTAATCCGAGCACAGGGCCGGCCTGCCCCGAGTGAGTCCGTAGGATGGGTTGAGCGTCAGCGAAACCCATCGTTGCCGCCGCCGTGTTGGGTTTCGCTTCGCTCTACCCAACCTACGCGCTTGATGGGGGAGGGCCAAACGCCACCGGGTTGGGCTGCCAAGCCCAAGCCGCATGGCGGTTGGGGCGGGGGTGACCGCGACGTCGTATGCCGGGTGCCTATACCCCTCACCCATTCCGCCGAACGACTTAGCCGCTTGCGCGCCTAACGTCGTGGCGGAAAGCCCTCTCCCACAAGGGGAGAGGGGCCAAACAGCTATGCGTCTCGACTGGCGCGCCGAGGGCGCTCTTGACTCCAGCAATTCAGCGCCGTTACGCGGCACCATCCGCCTCCACAACCTTATTCTTCAAGACGCCGATGCCGGACCACTCGATCTCCAGCTCGTCGCCGGGGACCAGGAAACGCTGCGGGACACGGCTGCCGCCGGAGCCGCCCGGAGAGCCGGTGGAGATAATATCCCCTGGTCTCAGATGCAGGAAATTCGAAACGTAATTCACCAGTGTCGGAATATCGAAAATCATTTGCGAGACCGTCGTGCTTTGCACTTCCTCGCCATTGAGACGGGTCGAGAGCTTCATCTGGAAGGGATCGTCGATCTCATCGGCGGTGACCATCCACGGGCCGGACGAGCTGGAAGCGAAGAAATTCTTACCCGCCGGAACACTATGCTGCTGCCAGGCACGGACCGAGCCGTCATTGAGGATCGTATAACCGGCAATATGATCGAAGACATCCTCCTTGGCTATGAAGCGGCCTTCGCGGCCGATGACAAGGACCAGCTCACCCTCATAGTCGAACGTTTCCGATGCCGGCGCCGGCGGGTAGATCAACGGCTCCAAATGGCCGACGACACTGCCCGCGAACTTGCCAAAGAGTGAAATATGCTCCGGCGGCGGGACGTCTCCGTGGACGGGATGGCGTTTCGGGTAGTTGACGCCGATACAGATGACTTTCTCGGCATCATGCAGGGGGGGCAAAAAACGGATGTCCTCAAAGCTGAGGCTCGGCGAGCGCCCGTCGGCCCAGGTCTTCAGCGATCCAAGAGCGCCGCCCTCCAAAACCATGCGGATGCTCTGGAACTGCCTGGCAAAATCCCCCGCCATGGGGATGATTCCCGGGCCATTCCCATCCTCGCTTACCACAATGCCATAACCAACCCTTTCGCCCTGCCTGTAGCTCAACAGCTTCATTTCTCGCTCCTTGGTCCGGTTCCGTATTGACCCGGCAGGCAGCATACTGTCCAAGGGCCATCGGGAACAGTCCGAGAATTCCGGTAATTTTACTCCGAATTCCTGAAGCCGCGGCACCGGTTGAGCGAAATCGCAATTCCTGGCAATCTGGGGAAACGATAAAAGATGATGAGACTGGCAGGGAGGGATACGCCATGGCCATCAAAATCGAGCCGCTCGAAGGTCCGGTGGGCGCGATCGTTCACGGTCTTGATTCTTCAAGGCCTTTGAGCGACGAGGACTTCAGAGCGGTCGAGCAGGCAATGTTCGATCACGTCGCCATCGTGGCTCCGGAGCTTGCGGAGAATGTGCCCTGGCTGCGCGATCTCGGCCGCCGTTTCGGACCGCTGGTGCCCCACGTCCTCAACCAATATCATCACCCGGAAACCTATGAAGTTTCCATCATCGCGCGCAACACGGGCACGTCCGAATCCCGCGATACGGCGAAGCCGGCGGGCGCCTTCTGGCATTCCGATCTGAGCTATGAGGAAAACCCCTCGGACGCCATCTTCCTCTATTCGACCAAAATCCCGAACAGGGGCGGCGACACGCTGGTCGCCAATATATATATGGCTTACGATAGTCTCAGCGGCAAAACCAAGCAGCGCATTGACGGCCTGATGGCCACCCACCGTTGGGGCTGGAACACCGGCGGCGCCACGCCGAAGCTCAATGAACAGCAAAGCGCCACGCATCCCGACGTTGTCCATCCCGTGGTCCGCCGCCATCCGCGCACCGGCCGCAAGGTGCTCTATGTCAACCCCGGCTATGTCATGAAGATCAACGACGTTTCTGAAGAGGAGAGTAACGATCTGCTGGCGGAACTCCTGGACCATGCCCTCCGGCCGGAATTCCAGTACCGGCACAAATGGGCGCTCAACATGCTGTTCGGTCTCGACAACCGGGCATCGATGCATGCCGCCGTTGATGACTATACCGAGCCGCGGCGCATGCTCAGAATGATCGTCGGCTGCACGGAGAAACTGGGCAAGGCGGCGTGAGGGCCGCCGGAGGCGGCGAATAGAAGCGCCGCTCTCCCCACCGCAACGCGATAAGAACAGACCCGACTGGGAGAAAGCGAACCATGACCCCCGCCAACATAGTGCTGCCGACCATGCTCGTCGGCTCCTACGCCCAGCCGGACTGGCTGATCGACCGGACCAAGCTCGCCGGCCGCTTTCCGCCGCGTGTCCGGGCAAAAGAGCTTTGGCGCGTTGATCCCGAATGGCTTGAACAGGCGCAGGACGACGCCACGATCCTCGCCTTACGCGATCAGGAGCGCGCCGGTATTGATATTCTGACCGATGGCGATCGACGGCATAGATATCGACAATCCGGGAACCGCCCTCGACCGCAGCGGCCATCCGAACCCGGTGCCGCGCATCGCCGGAAAAATCAGGCGCACGCATCCAATCGAGGTTCGAGATGTCGAATTCATGCGCGCCAACACGGACCGCCCCATCAAGATCACCGTCCCCGGCCCGTTCACCATGACCCAGCAGGCGCAGAACGATTATTACGCCAGCGACGAAGAGGCGGCGATGGACTATGCGGCGGCGATCAATGAAGAGATCAGGGACCTTTTCGCCGCCGGGGCCGACAT
>CAYWBS010000142.1:0-7316 GCA_964456215.1 uncultured Hyphomicrobiaceae bacterium | reverse complement strand
TATGCATGCCGCCCGGCCCTTGGACCGGGGACGGGCGCGGCCGGGTCCCGGCGCCGTTCCCCGAAGGAGCGCCGCCGTTCTTGCGGTCGGCCGTCAGCGTCACGCCGACGGACTCGACGCCCTCCAAGTCGCTGACGACTTTCTCGGCGGCCTGGCGAAGCGGTTCCAGCTCATTCGCCCTGTCGGCGTCAACCGTGATGGCAAAATAGACTTTGCCTTTGTGAATGACGATCTCCGAGACGAGGCCCAGCTTGACGATATTGTCCTCGAGGTTGGGACCCTTGACGCGCTCCAGCGCCTTCAACACAGTTTCCTTGGAAAGTGTCTCTGCCATATCCTACCGAATTGTCTGTAACGCCAGCTTGCTTGCTGTCTTCGCGGACGCCGCTTGCCGCTTCCTTGTTGCTGCGGCCACTAAATCACATTTTCTCAGGCGGTACCATTATATACACTCGCCGCCAGTGGCGGCCAACGAAGCTAGGAATTTTTCTATCTCCATCGCTTGAACAGCGCCGCCGCCGGGATTTAAAATCCTGATTGGTGTATAAGGGTATCGGCACGTAGCACGTCAAGGAGTTGTTATCTTGAAGGAATTCGAGGTCCGCCCCGACCCGGACGACCACAGGCTTTCCGTTACCGTTTCCGGACGCGACCACACCGGCGCCGAGGTCGAGACCGCCGTCGTCACCGAGCGGCCATTGACCCTCTTTCTCAATTCCCAGGAGATCGTCACCATGATGACGATCGGGGATCATCCGGACCTGCTCGGCGTCGGCTATCTTCTGAACCAGAACATGCTGCGGCCCGACGACAAGATTACGGCGATCGAGTATGAGGAAGATCTCGAGACCGTCGTTGTGCGCACCGAGCGCAAGACCGATTACGAGACAAAGCTCGCCAAGAAAACCCGCACCTCGGGATGCGCGCAAGGCACGGTCTTCGGAGACCTCATGGAGGAGTTCGAGGCGGTCAGGCTGGACCCCGACGCCAAGGTGAAAACCTCCTGGCTCTACGCCCTGCAGAAAAAAATCAATACCGCGCCGAGCCTCTATCTCAGGGCCGGCGCCATTCACGGCTGCGTGCTTTGCGAGAAGGATCGGCCGCTCATCTACGTGGAGGATGTCGGCCGCCACAACGCGGTGGACAAGATCGCCGGCTATATGTTCCTGCACGGCGTCGGGCCCGAGGACAAGATCTTCTACACCACCGGCCGGCTGACCAGCGAGATGGTGATCAAGACGGTGAAGATGGGCATACCGGTTTTGATCTCGCGCTCCGGATTCACCGCCTGGGGCGTGGACCTTGCCAGGCAGGCCGATCTGACGCTGATCGGACGGATGCGCGGCAAGAGATTTGTCGTTCTTGCCGGCGCCGGACGGCTCGAATTCGATCTCGACCCTGAAAGCGTCGCCGATGAACCGGCGAAGCTCGCCCGTAAGGCGAGTATCCCCGAGAAGACGGTCTAGACCGTGCACCGTCGCTTTTATTCGGAAATCGTATGAACCAAGCTAGCGGCAATCGCGAGAAGAGCGCAGCGGCGCCGGTCATCGGACTGCTGCTCGCAGGCGGCCGGGCGCGGCGCATGGGCGGCGGCGACAAATGCCTGCTGACGCTGCATGAGCGCCCGCTGCTCGCCCATGTCATTGACAGGCTTGGCCCCCAGGTCAGCGCCCTGGTCATCAATGCCAATGGCGATCCCGCCCGATTTTCCGAATTCGGTCTGCCGGTGGTTCGCGACCCGGTTGAAGGTTTTGCCGGTCCCCTCGCGGGCGTGCTCGCCGGCATGCTGTGGGCGAGGGCCAACCGGCCGGACGCCGAATGGGTGGTGACGGCGGCGACGGACACCCCCTTCTTTCCGGCCGATCTCGTCGCCCGGCTGCTCGCCGCGACGGCAGAGAAATATCCCGCCATCGCTCTTTCGGCCTCGGGAGGCCGGCAGCATCCGGTGTTCGGGCTTTGGCCCACGGCGTTGGCCGGCGATCTCGATGACGCGCTCCGCCGGGGAACCCGGAAAGTTCTCGACTGGACCGCGAAACATCCAACGTTTAGCGTCGAATTCGAGACGATCAGCGTTGCCGGCGAAACGGTCGATCCCTTTTTTAACGCTAACCGGCCAGAGGATTTGGCGAAAGCGGAGGTGCTGTGGGAACAAATCGCATCATGAGCTCAACCGTCCGTCTCCCGGTTTTCGGCGTCATCGGCTGGAAGAATTCCGGCAAGACGACGCTGATGGCCCGATTGGTAGAGGAATTCACGCATCGCGGCTTCGCGGTCTCGGCGATCAAGCACGCCCATCACAGTTTCGATATCGACCATCCGGGACGCGACACGTACAAGCTGCGGGAGGCCGGCGCCCGCCGCGTGGCCATCGTCTCGCCGCGCCGCTGGGCGCTCATGCATGAATTGAGGGACGAGGTCGAGCCCTCTTTCGTCGATATTCTCCGCCATATCGGCGATGCCGACCTGGTGCTCGTGGAAGGCTATAAGGGCGGGCCGTTTCCGAAAATCGAAGCGAGGAGCGCGCGCAGCCGGACCCGGGAGCCGCTTTCCGAAACAGATCCGCTTATCGTCGCCATCGCCGCCGATGAGGATATCGAGACCGGGGCGCTGCCGCGTTATCAAATCAATGATATCGCGGGGATAGCGGACTTCATCACGTCTCATCTGGCTTTGGAGCCGGCACATGACAAAGAAGCTTCTGGATGACTGCTTCCTGCATGACGCGGACCGGATGCGCCATGAAGATGCCGTCAGCCTTCTCAAGGACAGGCTCCAACCCGTCGCGGCAACGCAAACCGTCGAACTGACACAAGCGATGGGCCGCATTCTCGCCGAGCCGCTGACCGCGCCTCGCGATATTCCGGCCCATAACAATGCCGCCGTCGACGGCTACGCCTTTGCCGACCAGGATTACGACCGGGAACGGGGAGCAGCGTTTGCCGTTGCCGCCCGCGCGGCGGCCGGACACCCGGTACGCGATCCCGTCCCCAAGGGCACCGCCGTTCGTATCTTCACCGGCGCTGAAATGCCGGCGGGACTGGACTCCGTCGTCATGCAGGAGGATTGCGAAACCGAGGAGCGGCCGGACGGGCGATGGGTGCGGGTGCCGCCGGGGCTGAAACGCGGCGCCAATCGCCGCCTGGCGGGCGAGGACGTGCGAGCCGACACGGTCATCCTCGACCGGGGCCGTCGGCTCCGCCCCCAGGACATTGCCAGCGCCGCCGCCGCCGGGGCCGGGTCCCTGCGATGCTATAAGCGATTGACGGTCGGTTTGTTCTCCAGCGGCGACGAGGTCATCCGCGCCGGAGAGCCCTTCACGGCCGGCCAGGTCTATGACGCCAACAACCCGATGCTGCAAGCATTGATCGCCTTGACGGGCGCCGAGGCCCTGGACCTCGGCGTGCTGCCTGACGATGCTTCCGTCGTCACTGACAAGCTCGGGGCGGCCGCCGCCCGCCATCATGTGCTGATAACCTCCGGCGGCGCCAGCCGCGGCGAAGAAGATCACGTCGTCAAGACTCTTGACGCCCTTGGCAAGCTCCATATGTGGCAGATCGCCGTTAAGCCGGGCCGGCCCATGTCCTTCGGGCAAATCGGCGATTGCGTCTTCGCCGGCCTGCCGGGAAATCCGGTGGCCGTATTCGTCTGCTTTCTGCTTTACATATACCCGATGCTTGTCCGTCTCGGCGGAGGAGACTGGCAGGAGCCGCGGCGCTTTTCCGTCAAGGCCGGGTTTTCTCTGCCGAAAAAGAAGACCGGCCGCCGCGAGTTCCTAAGGGGGATGCTCGCGGCGGATGGCGAAGGGCGTGTCGCCGTCGACAAGTTTCCGAGCGAAGGCTCAGGCCTCATCAGCTCGCTCACGGCCTCGGACGGTCTCATTGAAATCGGCGAGGACGTCACGGCGATCGGCAAGGGCGATGACGTCGACTTTATTCCGTTCTCGGAGTTCGGAATATTGGGCAAGGGATCTTCGATTATCCCCAGCGGCTGAGCCCGGCATCGTCATGGGTCAGACGTGGCGGATGGACCGGGCGGCCATAATTTCGCACGAATTGGTCCCCAGAGATATCGCTACGCTAGGACGTAGAAGGTGGTTCGCGCGTGAATCACCTTGACGAGCGGGGCGTGGAGCGGGCCACGGGTGGGCCCGGAAAACCGAAATGTTAGGCGTCATCCGGACAGTTGTTCGTCTCGGCGAGATGACCGTCGCTTGCATGCGCGGCTGCCTGCGCAGTGTTATGCGCGCCATTGAGATGGTCACCCGGCTGCCGAACTGGCTCCGCGTTATCGTTCTGCCGGTCCTGGCATATGTCCTCTTCGCCGTCACCCTCGTCTATATCTATGCACCCATCCGCGGCTATGTCGGACAAATATGGGCGTCAAGCGCCCTTGGCTACGCCTCCGAGCGCTGGTTGGCCACGGCCATCTACGACGCCAGGGGCCACTTCGTCGGCACCTTCGATCCGCGCATGGATTCGAAGCAGGACTTCAATTACACCGGGCAGCCCATCGAACTTATCGCGGAGGATTATGTCGCCAGCCCGGATCATAAATCGATTCCGGTGCGCACGGTCCCCGAGCATTTCTGGCGGTGTCTCACATTCCACGAGGACCGCTATTTGGGCGGCATCGCCAATCCGTTCGGCATCGATCTTTACGGCGTTCTAAAGATACCTTACAGCGCCTTCATGCGCTCCTTCAATCATGGCGGCCCGCGCATCGGCGTCGGCGGATCGACCCTGCCGATGCAACTGGTCCGCGCCGTCTACAAGCTCGCGCCGAACAACAAGGAGGGCGTTTCGGGAAAACTCGGCCGCAAGCTGTTCGAATGGTGGCAGGCGCCCGTCATCTATTGGGCGCTGACAAAGAACGGCAGTGACGATCTCTTGAGGCGTTGGGCCGCGGACCATCTGCCACTCGCCCAGCGCACCGGCGGTCCGCCCCTTTACGGCGTCGAGCAGACCGGCCGCGTGCTCTTTGGAAAAATGGCCCGAGACCTCACCATCGCCGAGCAATATGTCCTGGCCGCCGCCGTCAATCGCCCCGTTATCCTGTTGCCGGGCGGCGAGAAGCTCAATCAGGTCCGCGAGGACACGTGGCGCCGCACGACCCTTGTGCGCGCGAAAAACTGTGCGATCGCCCTGCTTGAGGACGGCAGTGAGCAGATCGCCGTAATCGGCGAACTTGGAAAGCTCGCTCACGGCCCGCCCGATCCGCGCATCGCGCCCAAGGTGGATGATGTTCTCAAGACGGCGTCGCCGCTGCTGGCAGGCCGGGCCCGCGCCAATCCGATACTGCGCGCCAACATTCTCGCGCCGGCCGCCCGCTATGGCGCACGTAAGGAAATGGAGGATATCTACGGTTTCGGCTGGCGGGAATATGTGCGCGGCGCCACGCTCTCCGTCGATGTCGCCGACAATTTGCGCTTCCGGTCGAACGTGAAGGCCGAGCTCAAGAAACTGGAGCACGCCTACCGCAGCCAGATCCGCAGCGACATGACGCTCGATCCGGAAACGGCCGGCGGCGTCGACGGCCAGAAACTGCCGGATATCGTCGTCGCCGCGACCAATCTGAAAGGGCAAATTGTCCGCTATTTTGAATCGCGGCATACAGCCGCCTATTTCGGCTCGTGGCTGGCCTTCGACCCCAAGACGGGACATTATGATCCGGCCCGCGAATCCCGCGCCATCGCCTCCATCGGCAAGATGCTGGCGGCCATCGCCATCGCCAATCAGGGCCGGGACAATTTGTCGACGCTCTATCTCGACTCGGCGGCGCCGGCCAATGGCCTGGAGAGCTGCCGCCGGCACGGGTCTCTGAGGCGCGGCCGCCGTGCCGAAGTGGCCTTCGCGTGTTCGCTTTCCAATCCGCTCGAGCGCCGCATGGCCCAGATCGGGCAAAAGACAAGCCGGCGTCTGATAACAGCCTTTGGCTTCACGATGCCGCCGGCGCCGACGCCGGAGAGCGCAACGCCGCCGTCGACGGCCATCGTCAAGGGGCTGATCGCCGGAAGCCCGCGCACGGTGCATCGCATGTCGGCGGCGGTTCTGGCGGCGCTCACCGGCCAGGGACACAAGCCGCTGCAGCTTCCGAGTCTGGTGATGCACTTCGACCAGAACCAGGCGGATGAGCAATTGGCCGGCGGGCGCTCCACCGAGACGCTCATACCGAACAAAATTATCCGCCCCGCCGCCCGGACGCGTCTTGCGGCTTTCTTGTCGGCGCCCCTTTGTTATGAATACCGCGGCAAGCGGCTTGGCACGTTGAAAACTCTGTCGGACTGGTGCGCCAAACGCCGCCGCACCGTGCGGCTCCATTTCGCCAAGACCGGCACCCATGTCAATGAGGACGCCGATGCCACGATCGACACTTGGGTGTCCGGCGGTATTCAATTCATTGACGGTCGCGCCTATGCCTATGTCGTTCTGATCGGCACGGGGAATTCGAACAAGCCATTGGGCCGCCGCCTGCATGCCTCCGATATCGCCGCGCCGCTGGCGAAGGTTCTCCTTGAGGATCTGGAGAAACGAGGACCTCGGGCCAGACGGGCCAAAATATCGCGCAACTTTGTTCGCTAGAGCCCTTTCAATGAAACGGCGAGCGGCGTCCCCGGCAACGCGCAACCGGCCTTCGAAATTAACGAATGCGGCCGAATGATGGTCGGATCATTCAGGTTCCGTTCAGCAATTCCGCCCGATAGTTCATCGCCGCGTTTGGCCATTAAGAAGTCATAATGGCGGCATATCAGATTATGGCAAAGTGAAGTGGGGGGCTTGCTTTCGGGTGGACGAAATTACGCGTCCGCTGGGCAGGCTAGGTCGAACGGGAAGTCTTCGGGAAATCTGTTCGATCGACCTTTCACGCGGACGCTCAAAGCGGGTCTGTCAGTTCTAAATGCTGACCCGCCAGCAGGGGAGCGGCCGGCGTATCTTATGTTTTCGCGGAAAAAATCTCTTACGGTCGGCGGCAATCGCATCGACCGGTTCCTGGACTCGATCGCAGCACAGGAGCAAAGCTGGAAAAAAGCCAAACCGTTCTTTCCGACGCTCACCAAGTTCCTGCTGATCGTCGGTCTGGGCTTTTTGTCGTGGCTCGCAACCTATACCGGCATGCTGGAACTGATCCAGGCCAATGCCGGCTATCTCGATTTCAGTTACAAAATCGCCATCGCATTCGCGGTCGCGATGCTGATGCTGATGATCATTTACGTGCTCGACGCCCTGTTCTCGCCGATGAGATGGTGGCTCAGGGTGATGTATGTGATCGGCTATGTCTTTTTAACGTTGATTTCCGTCGGCTTCGGTTTCGGCCTTTAC
>CAYWBS010000141.1:0-7322 GCA_964456215.1 uncultured Hyphomicrobiaceae bacterium | reverse complement strand
CTATTACCGACAGCTATTCAATCCGCCGAACGGCCTTGCTCTACCACATTCCTTACTATACAACCCTTGCTGGCGCGCTGGCGGCTGTCGAAGCGATTAAGTCAATGCGGTCAAACAGTCTGAAGGTGGCACCACTCCAAAGTTACGTAAATTCGCATATATAGCGGATTGGAGTGCCGGTTTCGGGAACCTGGCGGTTTCAGCCGAACCTTATGCAATAGCAACATGTAGGTGAAAGTTCCGGGAGGTGCGCCCGGGGCGCGGAGGAAAAATTGAGATGTCCGTGGAAAAAGTTCCGATGACAAGTGAGGGCTATGACGCCATAGAAGCGGAACTTCAGCGGTTGAAAACGGTTGAGCGTCCAAAGATCATCCAGGCCATATCCGAGGCGCGAACCCATGGAGATTTGTCCGAGAATGCCGAATATCATGCCGCCAAGGAAGCGCAGGGCCTGAACGAGGCAAGGGTTGCCGAGCTTGAGGACAAGCTGTCGCGCGCGGACGTGATCGATGTCTCCAAACTCAGCGGCAAGCAGATAAAGTTCGGAGCGACGGTGACGCTCATCGACGAAGATACCGAAGAGAAAGTGACTTACAGAATCGTCGGTGAGTACGAGGCCGACGTCAAAAAGGGAAAGATATCCATAACGTCACCGATTGCGCGTGCGCTGATCGGCAAAACCACCCGGGATATCGTGGAGGTCTCGACGCCGGGTGGTGGCAAGCTCTACGAAATTGTTCGGGTAAGATTCGTTAAATAAGTCGCGATTTCTCCTATCGTCCATCTGCGGCGTTTCAGCCAAACGGGGCGGTCAGCTGTCGGCAACGCTTTTCGGAGCCGGCTGACGGTCCCGCAACCCGGTCTCGCGCGTCCGGCCCTTTCATTGTCAGTGCAGGCCGAAATTCTCCATCTGACTTTACGGCTAAGACAATCTTTAGAATTCATTCAGTATAAGTGGCCAGAATTGATGCTCGATTTACGTCCGCAACTTCGATCGATCTCTCCATGCAGCTTAGACGGGAAAATTTAGCTGAATTCGGGAATACCGCCGCGAGTCTGTCAGAGGCGAAGAAGCGCGCGCTTCTTCAACATGTCACGGATCTGTTTTTGCGAACCCTGGACCGCCAGAGCGCCGGCGACACGGAAGTTTTCGGCGAAGTCCTGGATAAAATCGCCTATCAGCTGGATGACGCGGCGCGGACAGCTCTTTCCGAGCAGCTTTCGACGCTCGACAAGGTACCAATCAAGCTCGTTTGCCAACTGGCAAGTGACGTCATTCAAGTGGCGAAGCCGGTCCTGGAGTTGTCACCGTGCCTTGACGACGAGTTTTTGGCCAGGACTGTCCGGACCCAGAGTCAAGATCATATATTCGCGGTCGCCGGGCGGCCGCTGCTGACGGCCATAGTAACAGACGAAATCGTCATACATGGCGAACATTATGTACTTTACCGCGTTACCGCCAATCCCGGCGCTTCCTTTTCGCATCAAGGCCTGGAGGCGCTGACGGCGAACGCAGCCAACAACCGCGAGCTCGGTCATGCCCTGAGCACCCGGCAGGACTTCCCGCAGGAGTTTAAAGACCGCATCGGCGGCAGTCAAAATGAAATCCGGCCGGCTGAATTCTTCGCGCTCGATTTCGACAAACTTGGCTCGGAGTCCGGCGGAAGCGGGCTGTTTTCCGAAGTCGTTGACGGCGCGCAGGAACCTATCACTTATGCCGAGGAAGACGTCGATGAAACGATACTCCTCTACAGCGCCGAAGTTAAAGATCTTGAAGAAACCAGCGCAAACCTGGCCAAGATCGCCGGCATTCCCCAGTCCAACGCCGAATATCTGTTGCTGAAGGGAGAAATACCCGCCCTTGCCATCGTTTGTAAGGCGAGCCAAGTAAAGACCGGGACTTTCGAGGCGCTCGTCAAGTTTCGCATCAATCTCTTGGGTCTGGACCCGTCAATCCTAACGCCGAACGTCGAGCGCTACAGGAACTTGGGTATCCGCACCGCCCAGCGCCTGGCAAGCGCCCTAAAGGTGAAGCTGGCGGAATCCCTTTCCGCCTGACGCGCCGTTTCAACGCCGTCGACCCGGCCTGCGCCATCCACGCACCCACCGGGTCGGGGCCGGCGGTCGCTCCGCTATCGGAACAACGCTGATACGAACCGCGGAATGCCGCGCCGCGCAGCGGCCCCTTTTCATTCCGATGGGTTCATGAATGGAACGCAGATGTCATTGGGCAAGCCGTCCGTCAAATGAGACATCGCCCGACCTGGCGAAGCCGATTGCGTGCCGAAAGCGCGACGGGCAAGATGGCAGCGCCATGATGGATGGGCCTTTCAAATTCTGCTCGGTCGGCCAACCGGTCCGGCGCAAGGAAGATCGGCGGTTGTTGACCGGCCGCGGACGGTTCAGCGACGATTTCAATATTGACGGCCAGGCCTACGCAGTCATGGTCCGCTCTCCGTACCCGCACGCGCTGATCAAGGGCTTCGATATCGAGGCGGCGCGGGCCGCCCCCGGCATTCTCGGCGTATACACGGGCGCCGATTGCGCCGCTGACGGCCTCGGCGCCATCCCGCATAATCCCCTGCCGAGTACGAAATTCGACCTGAAGCTGACCGGCCCCGACGGCAGTGGCGTTTTTGTTGGCCCGCATGCGCTCCTGCCCGCCGACAAGGCGCGCCACGTTGGTGAGGCCGTCACCATGGTCGTCGCCGAGACATGCTCCATGGCATTGGACGCCGCCGAGCTCGTCCATATCGACTTTGAGGAGTTACCTTTTGTCATCGATGCCGAAAAGGCGATGCTGCCTGATGCCCCGGCCGTCTGGGATGAAGCGCCCGGCAATGTTTTTGTCGATACTTATTTCGGCGACAAGACCGCGACCGATGAAGCGTTCAGAAACGCGGATCACATCATCAGCGCCAAGTTTCATATTGGCCGCGTCACGGGCGTGCCGATCGAGCCGCGCGCCGCCCTTGCACAATTCGATGCCGAAAGCGGGCGCTACACGCTTTATGCCGGCAGCGGCGGAGCCGTACGCCAAAAGCACGAGCTGGCACGCGTTCTTGGCATCGGCGCCGATGAAATCAGGGTGGTCTCCTATGATGTCGGCGGCAATTTCGGCACCCGCAACCGGGTCTATGTCGAGTTCGCGCTTGTGCTGTGGGCGGCGCGCAAGCTGAACCGGCCCGTCAAGTTCACCGCGGCGCGCTCGGAGTGTTTTTTGAGCGATTATCAGGGGCGTGATCTCACCAGCGAGGTGGAGCTGGCGGTGAGGTCCGACGGCCGCTTTCTCGCCCTGCGCTCCTCCAATTTATCGAACGCCGGCGCCCGCAGCGTCTCCCTGTCGCCGCTCGGCAAGGGGTGCGGGCTGATTACCGGCAGCTACGACATCCCCGCCGCCTCTCTGCGCGCCCGGGCCGTATTCACCAATACGGTCCCGACCCAGGCCTATCGCAGTTCCGGCCGCCCGGAAGTCACATATTCCATTGAACGTCTCGTCGAGCTTGCCGCAGATCGCCTGGGCATCGATCCGGTCGAGCTTCGCCGCCGCAATCTCATTCCGCCCGAGAAAATGCCATACACAAATGCGGTCGGCATGACCTATGACAGCGGCACCTATGAAGCGAATCTCGACTCTGCCATACGGCTTGCGGACTGGGATGGTTTTGCGGCGCGACGCGAGGAGGCTGCAGCACGCGGACGCCTACTCGGGCGCGGGCTCGCGCATTATGTGGAATCATCGATCGGAGCGCCGAAAGAGCGCGCGGAGATACGCATCCAGCCATCCAGCCGGGTCGACATCGTGATCGGTACCCAACCGAGCGGTCAGGGCCACGAGACGAGCTTTGCGCAGGTTGCCTCGGATTTCCTGGGCGTACCGATCGAGACGATCAAGATTATTTTCGGCGATACCGATGTGGTCAGCGTCGGCGGCGGTTCGCATTCCGGGCGTTCCATGCGTCATGCCGGAACGGTGATTGCGATGGCGGCGAAGGATTTGACCGACAAGGGACGGCGGATCGCGGCGGCGGTGTTCGGTACCGATACCGAGATGGTCCGTTTCGACAACGGACGCTTCAGCGTTCCGGGCACGAATTACAATATGGGCTGGTTCGAGCTCGCCGCATGCCTCGATGAGGTGGACCTGCCCGAGAAACTGGCGTCCGGACTGATGACGATTGCCGACAATGAAATGCACACGCCGGTCTTTCCGAACGGCTGCGCGATTTGCGAGATCGAAGTCGATCCCGACACCGGCGAACTGGAGCTCACCCGCTATGCCGCGGTCGACGATGTCGGGCGGTGCGTCAATCCGATGATCGTGGAGGGCCAGATCCACGGCGCCGTGGCCCAGGGCGTCGGCCAGGCATTGTCGGAACTTTTCTATTGCGACCCACAGACGGGCCAGCCCTTGACCGGATCATTCATGGATTACGCCATACCGCGGGCATCGGCGCTGCCAAGGCTCGATACGGAAATTATCGAAGTTCTGTCGCCGACGAATCCGCTCGGCATCAAAGCCGGCGGCGAAGGCGGCACGACCCCGGCTCTCGCCGTCATTGTCAGTGCGGTTCTGGATGCCCTCAAACCGCTCGGGGTGCGGGATATAGAGATGCCGGTAACCCCGATCCGAATCTGGCAGGCGATCCAGGACGCGCGCGGGGGAGGAACAAGGTGAATAAGACTCAAAAGGCCTTGCCGCTCGAAATCATCACATTTCCCGGAGCGCCGAACCTGCCGATCTTTGTGGCCCGGGAACGTGGTTATTTTGCCGAGCACAGTGTCGCCATGACGATGAGCCATACGCCCAATTCGGCCCATATGATGCAAGAGCTCGTCAAAGGCCGCTACAAAATCGGCGGAACCGCCTTCGACAACGTCGTCGCCTATCAGGAAGGCCAGGGCGCAGCCGCGCTCGATCGCCAACCGGATCTCTTTGCCTTCATGGGCGCAACGCAGATCGAATTGTCGCTGATCGTTGCCCCGGAGATTGAAAGCTATGCACAATTGAAGGACCGGTCCCTGGCGCTCGATGCCTTGACGACAGGCTTCGCGTTCGTGCTCTACCACATGCTGGCCAATGCCGGTCTCGGGAGAGACGACTGTGAGCTCGTCGCCGTCGGCGCCACACCGCAGCGCTGGCAATCCGTCAGGAGCGGCGAACATGCCGGCACGATAACGATCGAGCCGTTCACCAGCATCGCGCGCGCCCAAGGCTTTCGTGTCTTGGAGACCAGCACGGATGTCCTGCCCGCCTATCAGGGCGGCTGCTTCGCGGCCAGCCGGTCATGGGCCCGCGCCCACTCCGAGGCGATCAAAGGGTTCATCCGCGGCTATCTCGATGGACTCGCATGGACGCTCGATCCGGCCAACCGCACGGAAGCCGCCGACGTATTGATCGCAAACATGGCCGAGATCAAGCCTCATATGGCCGAAGCGGTGATGACCTCACTGCTCTCGCCCAGGTCCGGCCTGACGCCGCGTGGAGAAATGATTATGGACGGCGTGCGCGCGGTGCTCGACCTGCGCTCGCGGTTCGGCGGCGGCGGCCCGCTCACCATTCACGACAAATTCATTGACCTTAGCTATTACGGCGCTGCAATAAACCCGCTATAGGAAATCGACGTCTGACGAGAATTTCTGTCAGCGCCGGTTTGGGTGTGGGACAAATTCGATTGTTGGAGGATAAACGAAAATGCCTCGTCGTTGTGGTTTGGCCGTATTGATTGCGATCGTCGCTCTTCTCGGCGGCGTGTCAAATGTGATGGCTCGCGAATGCAAGCAGCATGAGGGCTGGGGATTTGGCCTCGTCAAGGAACTGGCGGTTGATCGCTCGAAGTTCTGGATGAACAATAATATCAACCACTGGTCCGGTGGCGGCAAGGTCCGGGTTAGAAAGACAAAAACGAACTGCACGCGGAACGTAGACCTTTATTTCGCGTGCAAATCACAAGCAAAAGCCTGCAAATAAGGCACCAGCCGTATTCAGCCGAGGCGCGGTTTATCGCCAGGAGCGACAGGGCTGCTCGCGGTAAGCCGTGTCATGCGCTGATGGCCGATGGGCGGACAAGCTTTCGGCCGAGGACGCTGGTGCGCCCGGCGCACGCGCGTATCATTGCGTGCGCTTCATTCATTCCGGGTGTAAATCGCCGTATCAGGTAACCCGCCTCAACACCAGATACCACAAGGAGTTTTCCGGAGATGCGCAGTTCCGGCCATGATCAATGTGCGCAACGGGCGCGTCTGAAAGTCACCTTGATATCATTAAGATTGTAGCAGTCCATTCAACCCAAAGTTATAATTTCTACTGTAGGTTGCAGCCATCGAAAGTGAACTGAGAGATTCAGGCGCGACAACCGTGCATGCTGCTCTGATGATACGTTCAGAAACGACGACAGGCTGAGTATAACCAAATCAGCGATAGCGAAAAAGTTCGGCGGCCATAGTCGGGGAAATGGACGGCGCAGGCCAAAAAGCGGAAAACTGAGACATCGCCGTGGCGCACACCGGCAGTCGAGGTCATCCCCGCGTTACGTTCAGTGGAAAGCCTGGAGGCCTCTGACCTGCGGCGCAAATCCTCAAGGCCCCGGCAAGCACGTCGCGATGGACGGCAAATTGCGCCGTTGCGCCTGATCTCCGGGAATCTGCGATTTTCTTAACGATATGAGGAAATAGTCGACATGTTGACGATGCAGAGCGCAGCGACAGTAAGTGAGAATTTGCCGACGTGCCGCCCTCTATCGGTCTTGCTGGTAGAGGATAGCGAGGTCACTCTCGATCTGCTGAAAATGTTCCTCACAAATCGTGGCCACACGGTTCACGCCGTCTCGGATGGCGAGTCAGCGCTGCAACGGCTCCTCGACAGGCCGTTTGATTTCGCGCTCATGGACTATCATCTTCCCAAGAAAGATGGTCTTCAGGTGGTCGTCGAATACAAGTCGAGGCGTCCAAAAGCGCAAGCACCGAAATTCATTGGAATCACGGCAGATATCGAGGATTTGTTGTCAAATCCTCTAAACTGCGAGAATTTTGACAAAGTCTTTCGCAAGCCGTTTAACCCAATGCAGATTTGCGATGAACTGGAGGGCTTTTCAGCTCTTGATAGTCCATCAGGACGATTGCCGTCGAGCGATTCCGTCTTTGCCCGGAGCGATCTGAGCAACGGTACGAGCCATCTTCCCATTCGCGGCAATGTGTATCAATTTCCACTGTCCCACGGCATAGACGTTGCTCAGGACGACGAGCCCGAACAGGAACCGGCGCCAGCGCCGGTTGACGAGCAGATCGCGGAAAAACGGCGCACCAAGCGCATCGAAGGAGAC
>CAYWBS010000140.1:0-7357 GCA_964456215.1 uncultured Hyphomicrobiaceae bacterium | reverse complement strand
CCGGGCCGCAGTCGCGGCCTATCGCGTGTCCATCTAAAATGAACACGCTCTAAAGAGGCTGATCATCGAAATTCAGCCCTCGACCGGTTGCAGACCTTTCTTATAGCGCTGCCAGTTTTTCATGTAGTGCCGGGAGAGCGCCGTAATATTCGGGAATTCCTCCGGCCGGATTTCGCGCACGACCCGGCCCGGCGTTCCCATGACCAGGGAATTGTCCGGAATCTCCTTGCCTTGCGGCAGCAGAGTGTGGGCGCCGATAATGCAGTTTTCGCCGACCTTGACGCCGTTGAGCAGGGTCGCTCCGATGCCGATCAGGCTGTTGCGCGCCACCGTGCAGCCATGGAGCATCGCCATATGGCCGACCGTGCAGTCCGGGCCGATCACCAGCGGATAGCCCATATCCGTGTGCAACACGCAGCCATCCTGGATATTGGTGTTTTGCCCGATGTGAATGAGCTCATTGTCGCCGCGAATGACGGTCGAGAACCAGACGCTCGACATGGAATCGAGCCTCACCTTGCCAATGAGCACCGCGGTCGGGGCGACCCAGCACTGCCCGTCCTCCGGCCATTCGACGCCGGCCCCGTCAAGATCGAAAATCCGCATATCGCGCCCCTCATCGTTTGTCTTATCCGAGCCGCCAACTTGGCATGAGAGGCGCTGAAATGCGAGGCGTGGGAAGGGGCAAGAAGGAAATTAAATATTGCCGGTGAAACCGAAAATGATCCCGACAAGCAAGACGCCGGAGAGAAAACTCCAGATCGTCGCGATCATCGTCGAAAGCGCCAGCCAAAAGACCGGCCGGCCGTCGCTGAGCGCGCCAAGGATCGAGTTGCGCATCAGGATCGCGGGCCCCGCCAGAACGCGGACGAAGACTCCGAGAATGGCGGTGGCCGGGCCGAAAGTGGGATCGACGGCAAATCCCAGCGCCCGCCCGGTCATCAGCCGGGCCGAACTCGCGCAGATTCCGGACGCCACGAAACCGAATGCGACAATATAGGCGTAAAGGAAAAAACCGGACATGCGCCACAGGACTCCCGCTCGCCGAGACTTGGCCGTTGGACTGGCCAATATGCTCGCGGGCCGGCGGCGGCGCACGCAGTTCGTTAACACATGGTTAACGGCGCCGTCGGCACGGATGGGACAGCGGCCGGAAAACGGGGATAAACTCCGCGGATTATCGGGCCCGGCCGGCCGGGACAGGCGGGACAAATGGCGGAAATCGCGCGAAATTTCGCGATGTTGATGCGACAAGATTGTCGAACGTCGCGGCGAATCCGGGACAAAACGGGACAAGAATGGGTCAAATCGGCTTTATCGCGGCCCCGCTGCCGCTCTTTGGCGCGCCGCTGGATCTTGCCAAAACTCACTCGAAAATCGAACCAACGGGGCTGTCGGCCGCCTGCTATTGCAGGTCGAATTCCAGAATGGCCATCTGAAACTGATAGGACAGATCCTCGTCCTCGTCGTCGCGAAAGATGATGCCGATAAATTCGTCGCCGATATAGACTTCCACGGAATCATCTTTCTGCGGCCGCTGGCGAACTTCGATCGTCGGCAGCTGAAAGAGCTTCTTGAGGTAATTCTCGAGCCGGATGATTTCGTCTTTTTGCACCGGAACGTCTCCAAATTCTAACTTGCAAGTGGCCCTGCCGGCCGACAAGGCCACGCGGCGTCGCCATGCGCGCCGTATAGGATGTGCTGTAAATCCCGCGATTCGGCAGGTCAATGCAAACGGCTTAGCGCAAATTAAGAATAATTTTCACATTCTCGGCAGCTTAGTCGCCACTGAGCATCTGGTCCATTGCCCGGCCCGGCTCGTCGCATCCGGCCGGACCCACGACCCTGGCCGGCACCCCGGCAACGGTCGTGTTCGGCGGTACGTCTTTCAAAACGACGCTGCCGGCGGCGATGCGCGCGCAATTGCCGACCTTGATATTGCCAAGGACCGACGCCCCGGCGCCGATCATCACCCCGCAACCGATTTTCGGATGCCGGTTGCCGCCCTCCTTGCCGCTGCCGCCGAGGGTCACCGCGTGCAGCAGCGAGGAATTGTCGCCGATTGAGGCCGTCTCTCCGATGACGATGCCCGATGCGTGATCGAACATGATGCCGCGGCCGATATTCGCCGCGGGATGAATGTCGACGCCGAAGATGCGCGACGACTGGCTCTGCAGATAAAAAGCCAGGTCGCGCTGTCCGGTCTGCCAAAGCGAATGTGCGAACCGGTGCGTTTCCAGCGCGTGAAAGCCCTTGAAATAAAGCAACGGCTCGATCATCCGGTTGCAGGCCGGATCGCGATCGAAGACGGCGGCAAGATCGGCGCGGAAATCCTCCGCCAGCCTGGCGTTTTCATGGCAAACGCGGTCGAAGGTCCGGCGCAGCAGATCGGCATCCACATCTCTGTGATTGAGCCGGTGCGCCAGGCGGTGGCAGACCGACTCCTCAAGGCGATCGTGGCTCAGAACCATTGCGAAGATGAAGCTGGCAAGGGCCGGCTCATCGGCCGCCGCCTGTTCCGCCTCATCGCGTATCCTGGCCCAGATCGGGTCGCATGTGCCTAATTCCGCGCCCGGCCGGGAGGTTTGCCGTTCTACCATTCTACATCATCCTCTGGAGGCTCTTGAAAATCAAACGGCGCCACGCCGACGCGTTGTCAACAGCGCTCCATTTCCGGCGCAGGGCTTGCGGCGCGGAAACCAGGTCACAGACGCCTTCGTCCCGGGTTCCGGTCAGCCAAAGATTTTGGAAAAATCCTGCGCAATTTCACTCATTATCCAACAAAAGCGCATGTTTTGAACGGCCGCGCAAGCCCGATCAGGGGGCCCGGCGGAAAAAATGCCCAGTCCAATTTCATGGACTGGGCAAGTTCATGGGTCTCAAACTAGCCTTGCCGCCGGATTAGGCTGCCGCAAGACTGTCGGAATCCTTGGTTGCCGCGTCTTTTTTCGACGCTAGCAGACGGATTCCGATGTAGCGTATATACCCACCAATTTTGGCCTTTTGGATGCCAAGTTCGCTGAACTGGCGACCAAAAAATGGCAGCGCCATCGGTTCTTTGGTGTTCAACTCACACCAAACGCAATAATCCTCATAAAGAGCGGAGGCAACGACGCTCGTCCCATCGCACTTCTCGACCCGGGCCGCGAAGAATTTTGCGATGTCGCTCTTCGGCAGCATCAGCCGGCGGACCGGGTTGATGACATTCAGACCGGAGCCCGGCTCCAGGATTTCGACATTTTGCTGCCGGCCGTGACGCATATGGCTGAAGGCGACGAACAATCCCAGTCCGGAGCCGAGCTCGACGAGGATCGCCACCAGGACGATCAGCCCCATCTGCACCTCGCCGGCGTTGAAGCCGGTCAGTTTCGACAGCAGCATGGCCTGCGGGTCGGCGGAAGATTTGGCGACGGCCCGTTCCCTGGCCGACAATCCGCCCATGGACGTCTTGAGCTCGCCGATGCGCGTCTCAAGCTTTTCCGCCTGCTCCGCCATGGCCAGCTCCTTGCGCAAATTCAAGACTTCCGAGCACAGCCGCTGGGCGCGAAAATCGCTTTTCGTGCAATCGTCGGTCAGCTCGCCGATCGTCCCCAGGACACGTTTTCTGCGTCCCTTGCGCCGGCCATAAATCGGCTGCGCCATAATGACGGCGAGATCCGCTTCCACCTCGGCGATCGAGCGGTGCTGCGGCACCCAGCTCAATTTCTCGCGGTTACGGGAGAGCTCCTCGCGAAGATCCTTGAAGCTGACCGCCTGAACCGCGCGCACCGAAGCGGTCTCCTCCCTGTTGAGCGCCGCGAAGCCGACGGCGGAGGTGAGCGAATAGGAGGTGCAGACCACCCAAAGCATGATGCCGGCAAGGGCGTGCACGAAATTGCGCTGTCCGATCGCCCACAGAATAAAGAATGGTAGAAGTGCTTTCAGCCCGTCCGCCGCGGCGCTTGCCGCAGCGTAAATGTGCCCGTCAAGCTCGGTCTTTCCCAAGTTGAAGCCATAGCGCCAATTCATTGCCGCGGACACGCACAGGAGCACAATTGCGGAAACAACCCCAAAGAGGCTCATTATGTATCGCATATGCCCTCTCCTTTTATATGCCAGCAGGTCGGGCGAACCGGCTGATCAAGTCTGAGACCAAATTCTTTTTTTTCGGAGGGAGCGCCTGAAAGCCGCGCGGATCGCCGGGTGAGCAGTTTCGCACGTGTGAGCCAACCAGGAGACGCGCGGCAACGGCATCTCATAACCCGACCGCTACCAGCCGACGTCCGCCGCACAATATGCTCACGCGAATGAAACTGTTACGAGAAAAGCTACTCGGCAATCAGAGCCGAAATTCCAACATCGCGATATCTTTAACTTCGGTAATCCGCCTTTACGCCGCGCTAAAGGGGTCGCGATGTTGGAGATTTCATAAAACCGTCAAGAGAAACGGCCCCCTCGCGACCGACCATAGCTGATTCGGAGTATCATGTTAATAAGCTGTTAAGCATTGGAATAAGCCGCGAGAGAAGTTGTTTATTTGGCTCATGAATTCCGCTGTGACATCTTCAACAGAATTTGTTCCTATAATGTTCTCTTCTTTGTGGATAGATGCGAAGCCGGTGTGAACTACATATTCACCGGCAGGCCGCGGGCGGATATTCATGCCGGCCTGCCGGTCTCAGGGGCGCTCGGCGAGAAACTTCAGCACCCCTTCCTTAAAGGCGCGGTCGCCGACGGCGCGCATATGATCCCGGCCGGGGATATCCAATACCTGGGCGTCGGGGATCAGGGCGGCCAGATCGCGCGCCGAGCCGCCGATCACGTCTTCCGTGCCGACCGCCACCAGGACCGGAGCCTCGATTGTCGCCAGCGCCTCCCGGGTTATCTTTTCCCGCGACGAGCGAATGCACGCCGCGAGAGCCTTCAGATCGCTGTTCGTGGACTCGGCGAAGGCCCGGAACGTTCGCGCCGTGTCGTTGACGACATCGTCGATATGGGGCGCTTCGAGCGCGGCGGCGATCGGCCCCGTACCGCCGACGCCGCGGACCATATTGATGCCGAGTCCGGCGAAGATGATGCCGCGCACCCGGCCGGGGTGGTTGAATGTCAGGAAGGCGCTGATCCGGGCGCCCATGGAGTAGCCCATGACATCGGCGCGATCGATCGCCAGATGATCGAGGAGGCGCCTTGCGTCCTCGGCCATCAGCGGCGCCCCATAGGCCCCGGTATCGTAGAGCTTCTGGCTCTGCCCATGGCCGCGATTGTCGAAGGCGATGACGCGCCGGCCGGCATGGGTCAGGAAACGCACCCAGCCGGTCTCCTCCCAGTTGGTGCGCACATTGGACGCAAAGCCGTGAAGGAGAAGAATCGGCTCCCCCTGGCCTCGATCGATGTAGGCAATGGTCACCCCGTCCGAGTCGAAAGTCCGCATCGAGCCTCCGTGTTTTCGGCACGAATACCATATCGGCGGCCTGACGGGTAAGTTTTGAACCGGGGATCGGCGGGAGGGATCGGAAGCGTCCGGTGCTTCATCTTCGCGCGACTCAAAAAACGCGCACGCTATTAAAAATAAACGGTTTTTTTGTGCCCGCCGCCATGCGGAAAAAGCCTGGCGGCGGTGCGAAAATCGCATTTGTCAGAATGCCCCGCCATCTATAAACACGCTCCGCTTCGCCGCATTGTGCGGCGATGACAAGGAGCATTGATAACATGTTGAAGATTGCACTCGCTTTGGCATTTGGTGCCCTCGTCTATGCTTACCAGCCGTCTCCGGTCGCGGCCGGCATCGACCAGCCCGTTGCGAAACCGGCAACGGTCGTCGCCGCGGAGTCCGACTGCACGGAAAACGAGATATGGAATCCGGATACCGAGAAATGCGAGAAGAAAGAACAATAGACCTCCCCGCATTTTAGGTCTGGGTTTAGAGGGATGGGCGGGTCTGACCCGCCCATCCTGCCGTTTTTTAAAAGGCCCAAACCCAGCGCCGCGCCGTCCGCCGGCCCGGCCGTTTCGGTGGGCATGGCATAAGGGGCGGCGGCGCTTCTCTCTAAAAAGGATGAAGCCCGGCCACGCCGGGTTGCTCGCCATACCGGCGGCTCCTGGGCGCAACGTCTACTTGAGTACTTCGGCGCCCGAAGAGTTTGTCCGGTAGCCAACTGCCGCGAAGGACGGGAGCAGGTTAAAGGTCTGGTCGAATTCCGCGTAATTGCAGGTCAACTCCTCGCCGGCGGCAATGTCGCGGAGCGCATAACCCCTCACGATTTCCTTATATTCCGTATTCGGCAGATCCTGATGGTTCATGAAGCGGCCATTGTCGACCTCGAAGACCAGCATATCCGGGTCGCTGTGCAGCGGGTAGGCGTAGCGGGTGAAAAATTCCCTGAGATGAGACGGCGCGCTTTCCAAAAAAGACCGATGGATCAGCCGGTCGAAAGAGGGTTCCAAGTGCCAGATCAGGCGCCCGCGCTTGATGGCCTCCGCGGCGAAGACCCCCACCCCCTCGATATCGCTCTTAGCCACGTAGGTATTTATGAGAAGCATGATGAAGGATTGGCATTCTCGATGGCCGATGGACAAATGAAGCTTGTTTTTCCTGAATGGAGCTGCGGCGATCGTCTAGTGAATTTTTTTGATCCATTGAATTGAAAAATTCGATAAATAAAGCGCCGCCGCCCGCCGCCGGCCGGAACGCCATATCGTTTCGCCTCGGGATGCCGGGGCAAACTCCGCGTTCCACTACCAATTCCCGCGCGGAGCGGCTATTCTCCGCCCCTGTCAAACCGGCAAAGAGCAACCGCGAGGAGAATGCATGGCCGACCCGCTTGTCCCCAGGTTTTGCAACGACCATGGGACCGAACAAATCCGCGTCGGGGTGAAGGAGCTGCAATGCATGGGCGCCAGCCCGCCGCACGACCACCCGCACGTCTATTTGGACATGGGCAGCGATGACCAGATCATCTGCCCCTATTGCTCCACCCTGTTCGTCTTCGACTCGACGCTGGAGCCGGCGCAGTCCGATCCCTCCTATTGCCTCTATCGCGGCCCCAGCGCGGCGTAACCATTAACTGACGGATGAACCCTCAGGGCATCCACGGCGCGAACCGGCCGGAACACCCCATAGTCATTGCCGGCGGCGGCATTGGCGGCCTTGCCACCGCCATCGCGCTTGCCCGGACCGGGTGGCATGTGCGTATTCTCGAACAGGCGCCGGAACTGTTGGAAGCAGGCGCCGGCATTCAACTCAGCCCGAACGCCCTCGGCCTCCTCGGCCGCTGGGACGTCGCGCGACGCTTGCGCTCCCGCGCCGTCGCCCCGGACCGGATCACCCTTTACGGCGGCCTCGACGGCAAGGTTCTGGCGAACCTGCCTTTGGGGCCGG
>CAYWBS010000139.1:0-7366 GCA_964456215.1 uncultured Hyphomicrobiaceae bacterium | reverse complement strand
GATTTGACTTGACGACTCCGTGAAGACTTGGTGTGGCATTTCTGAGTTCCTTGAAGGTTATGCCAAACGCATTGCTTGTTCATTGTTCCTTCCTCCAAAGACGAGTGTTGCTTTTGACCGAACTCGTAAAACGCAGTCTGATCTTAAGAGTTGGCAAGGCCGCAATTGCCACCAGTTTGATGACTGGATTTGAGTCCGTGTTTTTTGAACTTAGTGAATGTCGGTGCGTGCCGATGTGCGGATTCGCACAAGGAGAGAAGAAAATTCTGCGATGACGATCTGGGAGGGTAGTCAGGGTGAGAGATCTTCGTTTAGAATTTCGCCAAGACGAGCATAGCTCTGATAGCCCAGACTATTTTCTTGCGTCGCCAGACAATTTTTAATCGATTATACTTAGGTACAGCCTTCAAAGTTTGCGCGCCAGGAAGGAGTAGCCGAAATGGAGGCGCGGCAATACCAACGTCGATTAGTCACAATCGTTTCAGCGGACGTCGTGGGCTATAGCCGGCTGATGGGTGCGGACGAGGAAGGAACTCTCGCTAGGCTGACAGAGTACCGAGCGGTTATTGACGATTATGTAAGCAAGTATCGCGGTCGCGTCTTCGGTGGCGTGGGCGACAGCGTGATGGCAGAGTTCTCAAGTCCCGTCGAGGCCGTTCATTGCGCGGTTGCGGTCCAGCGTGACATCGAGAGCCGCAACAACGATCTGGCTCAGAACCGCCAAATGAAATTCCGTATGGGAATTAATATAGGCGATGTCATCGCGGAGAATGACAACCTGTTTGGCGACGCCGTCAATATCGCGGCCCGGCTTCAAGAAGCATCCTTGAGCGGCAGTATCTTGGTCTCCGAAACGGTGCACACCCATGTCGGCGGCACACTCGACGTGGCGTTTCGGGATCTGGGTAACTTGCAATGCAAAAATATCTCCAATCCCATACATGCCTATGAAACGATCCTATCACCGCAGGAAGCAGATAGCGTCGCGACGACCAATAATTTGGTCGACGTGTCAATTCCCGTGCCCGGGTTCAAGGGACGGCCCGCACTTGCAGTATTGCCGTTCGACAGTCTGAGCCGCGAACGCGATGACGAGTATATCGCCGACGGACTAACCGAGGACATAATATCCGGGCTATCGCACCTGAGATGGTTTCCGGTTATCGCACGAAACTCCACCTTTGTATTCCGCGGCAAGCCGATGAATGTGATTCGGATCGGCAGTGCGCTCGGCGCGCGATATTTGCTAGAAGGCAGCCTGAGGGTCGAAGGCGAACGCCTGCGCGTCAGAGCAGTGCTCGTCGACGCCGTTTCCGGCATGAATGTCTGGAGCGATCGCTATGACCGTAACTTGCGTAACATATTCGACGTACAGGCTGACATCGCTCAAAATATCGTTGCGACGCTCGAGGCCCAAATCAGCATGGCTGAGCAGCAGCGGGTCTATACGAAACCACCCGAGCAGCTCAATACATGGGATATTATACGCCGCAGCATATGGCATCAATGTAGGCTGACGCGTGACGATGCCGCCATTGCGCGGCGCCTGTTCGATGCTGCGCTGAGGAAGGATCCATATTCAGTTGAGGCGCATATCCAATTGGCTTGGTGGTATTTCTGGGACGTTTGGACGCAAAGGCGGTCGGATGCTGGTTTGATCGAAATGGAGCGGCTGGCACGGCGTGCCATGACCCTGGATAGCATGGACGCCCGCGGTCATATGTTGGTCGGCATTGCACAGGCGATGTTGCACCAGCCTGATCGCGGCAGGCGCCAGCTCCGCGACGCGATACGGCTGAACCCGAGTCAGGCCATCGCACACTCGGTGATCGGATCTAGCCATATACTGGCGGGCGAACCGGAAAAAGCAATCGATCCATTGGTGACGGCTATGCGTCTCAGCCCGCATGACCTGTATATCTTTCATGCGTTCGGGGAGTTGGCCGTGGCGTATTATATGCTCGGACTTTGGGAGGAAGCATTGAGTAATTGTGAAAAATCGCTGCGGCTTCGCCCTGGATATTGGTACGCACGCGTCATTTCCGCGAACATTACCAACGTTTTCTTCAGGTTTGACGCTATTCCTCGGCAATTTGACGCCGAGCGAGTTTGCAATCCAACCAAACCTAGCCCGAAAAGCCGCATAGGATCTGGATCACATTCCGGGGCAAGTCCATAGGAGCGGGGAAGTTCCCCTGGCCGGCGGTGCAAACTTCGGGGCAAGGTCGGCAAGACATTGGGTGCACTTTGTGATTGGTCCACCTGTCGGGGTGCCAACTAGTTGGTCGCCTGGTCCATCAAGCTGCACCGTCTGCCTTCGTTTTGAATTCCGGCAGACAGGGATGATCAATTTCCTCGGCGGACTTCGGAGAACTGAAAAAGAAACCCTGCGCCTCTGTACAGCCCTCAGCTTGGACCAGCTCCCACTGTTCCTCGGTCTCGACGCCTTCGGCAGTCGTTTCCATGCCGAAGGCACTGGCCAGGTCGGCAATTGCCCGCACGATCGCAATCTCGCTATTGCCTTCGGAGAGACTGGTGACGAACGATTTGTCGATTTTGATCTTGTCGAAAGGGAAACTTCTCAAAAGGCTGAGCGAGGAATAACCGGTACCGAAATCGTCCATGGCGATACGAACGCCGAAATCGCGCAGTTTATGAAGCGTCTCAAGTGCCGATGAGTTTTCCAGCAGCAAGACGCTCTCGGTTATCTCCAGTTCGAGCCGGTTCGGTCTAATGCCCGAATTGGCAATTGCGCAAAACACGGCCTGTACCAAATTGTCGCTGCGGAATTGCATGGGCGACAGATTGACGGCGACTTTCAAATTCGTTGGCCAGTCGGCGGCCTCCATGCAGGCTGTGCGGATGACCCACTCTCCAAGCGGGATAATCAAGCCAATTTCCTCCGCAACGGAAATAAAATCACCTGGTGAGACCACCCCACATTCAGGATGGTTCCAGCGCAGCAGTGCCTCGAATCCGGTTATTTGACCGGTCTTAATATTGACAAGCGGCTGGTAGTAAAGCTCAAACTCCTCAAGTTGCAGCGCCTTGCGCAAATCGAGTTCGAGTTGGCACCGCGCTTTCAAATGTTCGTCCATTTCCGGTTCGAAAAAGCGGAACGTGCCGCGCCCGTCGTTCTTCGCCCGGTATAGCGCCAAATCAGCGTTCTTCAGCAACTGCGTCGGATTTGTGCCGTCGCCCGGGGCGACCGTAATGCCGATACTTGCGCCGACAACAAACTGATGGTCCTTCAAATTGAAAGGGGTCTTGAGCACTTCGCTGATTCTGCGGGCGAGCGCGGTAGCGTCCTCCGGCTGCTGGTTGGATGGTTGAACAATTGCAAACTCGTCTCCGCCCATACGGGCAATCGTATCGTCCTTTCGCACGCAATGTCGCAAGCGTTCGGCGACGGCTTTCAACAGCTCGTCGCCGATAAGATGTCCAAGCGTGTCGTTGACGCTCTTGAAACCGTCGAGATCGAGAAAAAGTATGGCGAAGCCCTGGCCGTTCTCGGCGAGCTCAAGCGCCTGTTCGATGCGCGCGCCCAATAACACGCGATTTGGCAGGCCGGTCAGCGCATCGTGATGCGCCATATAGGTCAGCTGCTGCTCCTTTCGCGCGCGCATTCTGTCGACCTGCCTGAGATTGGTTTCGATTTTGCCCAGAAGCAGGTCGAAATCCACCGGCTTGGTCAGGTAATCATCTGCGCCGAGACTCATACCTTCCAATATGTCCCCCCGATCCGCCAATGCGGATAGATAAATGAAAGGCGTATCCGCAAGATGCAGATGCTGTTTCCTGAGCGTTGTTACTAGGTCGTAACCGTTCATGCGCGGCATGTTGATGTCGCAAATCACGAGATTGGGCTCGTGCGCGAGCATCATCTCCAACCCTTCTCGACCGTCGCCCGCTTCAAGGACCTCGTAGCCCTCATCTTTGAGCTCTCCTACAATTTCCTCTCGTAGAAGGGGCTCGTCTTCAATGCACAGGATCGTAGTCACAACTCATTCCCCTGATGGATTACACGATACACTCGTTAAGCAGCCTGGCTATCCGGCTTCCTGTCTGCGTTCGGGCCGTCTATTGGCAGGCGAACTATGAAAGTGGAACCTTCGCCTTTCTTGCTTTCAACCGAAGTGGTACCGCCATGCATCTCAACCAGTGTTTTCACCAAATTGAGTCCGATGCCGGTGCCTGCGATGCCGGTCGATGTTTTGGCGCGGAAAAACCGCTCAAACATCTTTGGCAGGTCGTCTTCGTCGATGCCAATGCCGCGGTCACGCACCGCTATCACCACTTCATCGCCTTCTCTGCGCGCAATGACATCGATCCGCGGGGCACCCGGCGAATATTTCGCGGCGTTTGAAAGGAGGTTCGTGAACACTTGCTCCAGGGCGTTGTAGTCCGCCTGGATTGTGGCGGGCAAATCCGTCAGCTCACAGTTAAAGGTATGAGTCTTTTCAATCTCCTGCTGCCGAACGCAAAGTTCTCGCAAAAGTCTGCCAATATGACAGGTTCCGATTTCGACAGAAATCTTCCCTTCTTCCATGCGGGCTGCGGCAAGTGTGCTTTCCATGAGGCGGACCATGCGTTTGACGGCGTCCCGGATTTTATCTACCCGTTTGATGGCTTCCTCGGGCGTTAGGCGGTCGACCCGCCGCTTCAACCGCTCCGCGGTGCTATCAATGATAGCCAGGGGCGTGCGAAACTCATGACTGGCCATCGCGACGAACTGACGCTGCAGCTTGTTGAGCTCTTTTTCCTTTTCAAGAGCGAGTTTGAGTTCCTCGGCAGTGCTCTTCAATTCCGTGTTGGCGATCTGGAGATTTCCCGTCATCTGATTGAAGCTGTCGACAAGGACCTGAACCTCCCCGGTAGCCTTGACGTTGACTTGCGTCGATAAGTCGCCGCTGGCGAGCCTTGAAGCAGCATTGGCGAGTTCGACGATCGGCTTGGAAAAATTTCTCGACACAAGGAGTGCCACCAGGAAGACGATTGCTGTTGAGGCGATCAGCACGAGCAAGAAGAAACGCTTGGTCGGCTCAAAATCCTTTACGAGCAAGGAAGATGAGATAGCAAAGGCGATACGCATGAATGACTTGTCCGGAATAATCGACAGATCACGATAAGCGACTAGACCATCGCTTAATTTGCGAAATTTTGCCGTATCCGAATATTTCTGCGAAACGAGTTTGTTTGGATTAAATGTCGTAGTTGCGTTGGCGGGAGTCATGATCGTGTGGCCATTCGTGTCGAACAGCCAAACCGGGTTTTCGTCAAAGAATTTGACTGATTTCAGACGGGTTGCGAACCTTTTGAGACTCTGGCGAATAACAATCACGCCAGCAAACGCGCCGCTGTCATAGTCCATCGTCGACAGGCCGGCGAGAACCGATAGCCTTCCCTCCTCGTCTATGAATGGTCCAATGGTTTGAGCCTCTCGGGGAGGGATAAACCATTCCATATTGCCGGAGGATAGAAGCAAGGGTATCGATTTCATTCGATGAAACAGTTCTTCCAAGTGAAGTCTCGTGGGAGATTTTGGCTGCTGGGCCGCGCTCACGGATGGATCGGTGAGAGTTCCGGTCATAGTGTTCCGGTGCTTGTCTGCGACGCTGACAGTGACCCGCCCTTCGGCGTCCACATAGTAAATGCCGGAATAGCTATCGTAATCGTTGGCCAATCGGAGAAAATATGTTTCCAGCCTTTTAAGAATAATCGGACGCTCGGTCTGCGACGCCGACAGAAAAGCTGAGAGGATTTCCGACGACGCAGTTGACTTCAAGGAACGCCGAAGGTTCGTGCTGAATTCTTCGTTGAAGTTGGCGGCTATGATAGCGATTTGCTGCGTAACCTGTTGCTGAGCCCTCCGCGCAGCTGAATCACTTGCAAACTCGAAAGATAGCGATATCAGAGGCGCGCTGGTGACCACGCCCACAAGAAAGAAGGCTAACAGAAGCCGGACAAATATTGATCTTCTTCCGAGTCGCATTTCATGCCGTTGTTAGTTGGTTAGGGCCTGGGACGTATCGACCACTTCGTCGATCAGATACATCTTGTCCTTGAGCGAGATTCCGAGCGCCGCCGCTCGGTTGCTATTGACCATGTAAGGGCCTCGCGCGGGTGTCCGCGTTCGCATTTTGCTTGGGCTAAGGCCTTGTTCCAATATGTCGTATGCCATTTCAAAGGCGGTGAGCGATTGATTGAATCCATAATCGTTTGCGGTCAGCAGCATGCCCTCGCGGACGAACTGGTCCTCGTGGGAGGCTTCCGGTTTCTTAATGTTCTCGAGATACCAGCGGCCGGCCTCGAGCATATCGACATGCTTGCCGTTCTTGTCGACGAGCGTGTCGTGATTGACGACGAAAAATGCGTCGACACGCTTGGACAACTCAAGGGCGCGCGACTTGAACTCTTCAAATGAATTCGTCCTGACCACGTCGACGAGTTTGAGCGGTGATTCGCCGCGCCGCGCCAACAGCTGAATTATTTTTACATTGGGCCGGGCGGTTACCGAGTCACAGGCGAGGATTGCGAACGTCTTTGCCTCCGGTACCAGTCTTTTCAAGAGCTGCAGGCTTTCTTTGTAATAGCCGGCCTGCCACACGCCCGTTACGTTATGACCGGGCGCATCCATGCTGTCGACAAGCCCATATTTGAGAGGCAGTCCGTTGATCCCCCAAAAGACGACTGGCGTTTTGGTATCAAGAAGTTGAGTACCAATGTAATTCGCGGCATTGTCATCGCCCAACATCACGAGATCAGGCTTGAATGCGTCGATTTCCCTCTTAATTCGCATTGTCACCTCGGCGATGTCGGCAGCGCTGTTCTTGCGTTTCGTATCCATCCAAACTTTCTTGACAACCGCTTTGCTGCTCTCGAAATATTCTTTCTTCGTGAATTCCTGCGCCTGGGCTTCGTTTTCGAGATAGCCGTATCGGAGCATCGCGGCGACGAGCCCCTTCTGCGTCGATTGCGACCAGAGATAGTCCTTGTGATAGCTGTCGACGACGAAAATGCGCCGCTTTTGGCTGTCCGCAATGGCGCCTGCCGATATCGCGGAAAGTATCAATGCGGTTGAGAGCACCTTGAAAATTTTCAATGTCATCAAACTGATCCTTTCAAATACCTGTCGATCGTCAGGCCATTGGGCGGCGATGAATTTTGCTCTCGTCAAATTATTGACCGAGCGGCAATCAGGCTTGTATTGAGAACCCGTTTTAGACCTTCCCTCGCGCGCTCCATTTCTCGAAAATTTTGGCCGACTGGCTTGCATAGAGATCAAGCGAGTCCTCTGGCGTCAGGCGACCTGAAGCAGTATCGGCGAACATTTTGGGAATCAGCCACTAGCTGAAAATTTCATCGA
>CAYWBS010000138.1:0-7366 GCA_964456215.1 uncultured Hyphomicrobiaceae bacterium | reverse complement strand
AGGTGACCCGATCTTCCTTACGCACATCCATTTTATAAGACAGGAACCTCTTATGGTCATCGCGATGCCTGGGCCGTGGGGTTCGACGGCCAATTCATTGTCGCAGTCTGGGTTGGCCGTCCGGACAACACAGCAACTTCCGATCTGACAGGCCTGACGGCCGCAGCCCCACTCCTATTCGATGCCTTTGTCCACATCGGTCCACGGCGGGCGCCACTGCCTCCGGCGCCAAACGGCGCCTTACAGGTTAAGACCTCGGCGCTGCCGCCACCGCTTCGCTACTTCGATAGACGGCAATTGATTGCCGCGGAGAGTGAGGTGGGCGCAGCGCAACTCAGGATATCATTTCCACCGAACAAAGCAGAGCTCGAGGCAGCCATTGAAACCGGCGGGACGGCCGTGCCAATCCTACTCAAGGCCGATGGCGGCAGTCTGCCCCTGACCTGGCTCATCGACGGCCGGCCGCATTTCGCAAAGCCGCATCAGCGCACTCTTTCATGGCTGCCCGCCAGCAGGGGGTTCGCCGAACTCACGGTCATCGACGCCAAGGGACATGCCGATCAGGTGACCGTCCGCATCCGTTAAGCTCTAGCCCGTCTTATTGCTCGGAAGTGTCAATCAAAGCGCCGCCATAAGAACCAGCCCAGGCGCGATTTCAGAACGATTTGCGCGCCAATTACCACGAAAGCAACGCGCCCCAAATGATGCAGAGCCACGTAAGCGACATCGAGGCCGCGGACAAATGCGACCAATATGATTGCACAGATCCGCGGGCAATTCGGCTGGATGAATCAAAGGCTAGCGACCGGCCGCTCATTCATGCTCGGCGATCGGCCGAGGCTTCCCGATGCGCTAACGTATGCGCTTGTCTGGTTTGTACGCGGCCGCTGGAAAAAAGGCCCTGAGTTTCTCGCCCAATTTCCGGCGCTTTGTGCCTGGGAAAATCGTGTCAAAGAACTCGGCCATGGGCAGCCGAGCGACATGAGATCAGGCAACGCGCTTGAAGTTGCGCGCTCGCATGAAATAGCGACGCCGGAACACATCGATCCAAATGATCCGCAACTGCTCGTCTTAGGCCAGAATGTGGAAGTCCTCCCCGAAGGCGATGGTGGTGATCCGGCCGTGCGTGGTAAGTTCCGCTTCGCAGACCGCGAAACAATAGCAATTGTCAGAGCCGACAATCGTGTCGGCCAAGTTTGCGTTCACTTTCCACGTGTGGGATACCGCGTACGGCTGCTCATATAAAAATGAATTTGCACTCCGAATTTTCATTCACATGAATTGATGAAGATCAAGGCCCCAAGCCGCTGAAATACCGAAAAAGCTCAAAACACTTAACTTCAAATGAAAGTTAAAACCATGGACTATCGAACCATTTTGGTGTCGTTGAATAATTATGATCAAACAGCTAAGGTGCTCGATCACGCCGTGGCGATCGCCAAGAAGTATGATGCACATCTCATCGGCCTTCATGTGCTTCCCAAAATAAATATTCAGCCTTTTGCGGTACCTGTCGACATTCCGCAAGAGGTTCTCGAAGCGCAAAAGAAGGCGTTTCAAGAGGAAGCAGATCGGGTCAAAGCTCATTTCAATGAGGTGACAGGCCGGGAGAGCATTTCGACGGAATGGCGCGGTGTCGTCGATCAGAAGACCTCGATCGCAACCCGAACCGTCGAGAACGCGCATTATGCGGATCTGATTGTCACCGGACAGGGAAAGCCGGAAGGACCGGACGAAATGGCGGAACTATGCGAACGGCTCATCATGGAGGCTGGCCGGCCCATCTATCTCGTGCCCCGCGAAACAAAGGTCAATCAGGCCGGCGACGTTATTCTTCTCGCTTGGAACGCTTCACGTGAATCCGCGCGCGCCGCGTTTGATGCGTTGCCGTTCTTGCACAATTCACGGCAAGTGAATATCGTTTGGATCGAACCTGAAGACAGTGCAGGCCAATCTCTCGATCTGGGTGGCAGCGAAATCGCAACAACTCTTGCACGCCACGGCGTACAGGCTGAAATCACCTGGCCCACCGAGAAGACCGGAGGAATCGGCCTTTCATTGAATGAGCAGGTCGCACGGAGTGGCGCCGATCTTGTGGTTATGGGCGGTTACGGCCATTCGCGGTTTAGAGAGTACATTTTCGGGGGTGCGACGCGGCATATGCTCGCGAATATGTCCGTACCCATACTCATCTCACATTAGAGATCAATTGATTGACATACCAAAAGGCTCCCGCCCTAACCGGCTGCCTGCAAATGGCTTTCCCTGGAAACCGGCATCCCCCCCGGCCAACGGGCCGGGCGTTTGCCGATGACCACCTCCGCAAAGGGTCGAAACTCCCTGAACGGCCGTCATTCCGCAGAATTCAACGCATTCGCGAAACAGCCCCTCAAAAGACTCCGGCAGCTCGAACACTCTTGCGGACGGTCAGGTTGTCGGCCTCTGTGCTGCGTCGAACAGCAATTCTGGAATGAAAAAAATCAGTAAATTTATCTGAGGCATGCAATTCAAATTCCATTGATGATTCCCAGCAAAACAATTAGTCATTGAATTTGCATATCTTGTTCTGTAGGCAACGGGACACCACTTTCCTAATTCTTGACTCTAAGCGATACGAAATCTGAATTAATCGAATCAAAATAGCCAACATGAAATGGAGCGGATATGACCGAACACCTTGATGGTGCGCGGCTACTCATCTATAGCCACGACGCTTTCGGCCTCGGTCATTTGCGTCGCTACCAGCTGATCGCGGGATATCTCGTCGAGCGTTTTGACGACCTATCAGTGATCATCGTGTCAGGCTCACCAATCATCGGAAGTTTTAATTTTCCCGCACGTGTCGACTTTGTGCGCATTCCCGGAATTGTTCGCCGTTATGAAGGGGAGTTCGTTTCGAGTCACCTGTTATTGGAAATAGACAAGACACTGAAAATCCGCTCGGAAATTATCTGGCGGACCGCTGAACTGTTTCAGCCAGATTTATTTCTGATGGACAAAGAGCCGACCGGGATTTGCGATGAAATCGTCGAAATCCTGCCACGGTTCCGAAACACCCAAACAAGACTCGTAGTCGGCTTGCGCGACGTGATGGATGCCCCCGATATGTTACGCAAAGAATGGCATGAGCGCGGATGTGTCATCCCCGCGCTTGAAGAGTTTTACGACGAAATTTGGGTCTATGGAGTGCGCGAGATGTGGCAACCGTTGACGGGTATCGATGTCAGTGAAAATGTGCATCGAAAAATGGTCTATACGGGATACCTTCAAAGATCGGTTCCGGACAAGCTGAAGAAGCATCCGATCGTTGACTCAGGAGAACCTTACCTCCTTGTTACGCCAGGCGACGGCGGCGACGGTTTCAGCCTCGTGGACTGGGTGTTGCGTGCCTATGAGGCCGACCGCGATCTCCCCTTGAAACCTGTATTCGTTTTCGGACCGCTAATGAATTTCGAACTACAGAGAAGGCTGATGGCCCGCGTCGACAAACTTCCGAACGCGCAAGCCTTGGCATTTGACAGCAAGTTTGAAATCCTCATGGCAAATGCCGCCGGCGTTATCTCCATGTGCGGTTGCAATACATTTAGTGAAATACTCTCCTTTGACCGGAAAGCTGTCGTCGTGCCCCGATGCCGTCCTCGCGAAGAACAGCTCGTGCGCGCCCGCGAAGCTGAGCGCCTCGGTCTAGTAAGAATGCTCCGGCCGGATCTCATCCACGATACAGACGCAATGGTGACTGCGATCCGCGATCTCGAATCCCAGTCCCGGCCGTCGGAATCACTTCTTCCGAGTATGCTGAACGGCCTGGAAAAAGTTACAGAGCACGCTCGTCCCTATCTCTGCAAACGCGATGTGTTGCGAATCGCCGAACCAGCCGCCACTTCCTACTAGCTGCTAGCAACCGTGCACCGATCCGTAGCTTTTATTGTTCTTGGTTATCCTCGGAGTTCCGAAACGTTTATTGCCGAGGACATTTTTGGTCTTGAACAGCGCGGTCTCGACATTCGGATTTTTACGCTTTACGGCCAGCGTGACCAAAAGATCCAGGTGATCCACCGGAAGATACGAGCTCCGGTCAGCATGTTGCCGGAGCGACTGCGCGATCAGCCGACAAGAGTCTTGAGAGCTTTGATAAGGCGAATTACCACACGCTCGTTTTTTGAAACACTTTGGATTTGGCTAACAGATTTCGCGGGAGACCCGAATTTGGATCATTTCCGGCGATTTGGCCAAGCACTCGTATTAGCCAATGAATTACCTAATGAGGTCGGTCACCTTCATGCTCATTTTCTACACACGCCCGCTACGGTGACTCGCCTCGCGGCGCATCTTACAAGGCTGCCGTGGAGCTGTTCCGCCCATGCCACTGACATTTGGACACAATCCAGTCGGCAAATATCCGCCAAATTGAACGAACTCGAATGGCTCGTCACCTGCACTGCGGCAGGCGCCCAACATCTAAAAGAAATAGCGGCAGACCCCACTAAAATTTCCCTTGCCTATCACGGCATTGATCTCCATCGTTTTGCGAAACCTCCAGAAAGGCAGCAATCCCGCGATGGCCGCGATCCTCAGCAGCCGGTCCGAATTCTTTCCGTCGGGCGGGCTGTAGAGAAAAAGGGGTTCGACGTATTGCTCACGGCGCTCGCTAGTCTTCCTGTCGATATTCGCTGGACCTGGACTCATATCGGCGCAGGAAAGTTGTTGCCTAGTTTGCGGCAAAAGGCGAATGAGCTCGAAATCAATAGCAATGTGAAATGGCTGGGCGAGCGTAACCAGGAAGAGGTAATGGCGCAATACAGGTCGTCGGACTTGTTCGTTCTGCCATGCAGGATCGCACGAAATGGTGATCGCGATGGATTGCCGAATGTATTGCTAGAGGCGCAAAGCCAGTGTCTCGCCTGTCTCTCAACAACTATCTCGGCAATACCTGAACTTATCGAAGATGGTGTGACTGGTATCCTTGTAGCTCCAGGCAATTGGAAAGATCTGGCGAATGCCATGGCGGGTCTTATTAGAGATCCCGCCCTCCGGCAAAGGCTTGGAGAAGCCGGCCGACAACGCGTCACTGAACGATTTGGAATTCAATCGGGGCTTGCCGAACTGGCCTGGCGCTTCAGCCTCCCTGCTTCCCGCAAGACCGTCATCGGCGCGCTCGAGCAAGAGGTCTAAATACCAAACTGACCAGTTTCAGATCCAACACGAGAATTTCCAATCGTCACAACCGCTCGTTCATGACAGAATTAGAACTAATGGACCGGGTTATTGTGCACAAATAGTGCGGCGATTGAAAACATCTGGGGTCGTCACGATGGAAAAAGGAATATATCAATTCATTTGGCGCTACAGCCAACGCCAGCAGACCATCATTACATTATTGTCTATTTCATCTTTTCCATTTCTTTACACCACGCTGACCCTTCCCAAGCTCATCGTGAACGACGCCTTAAGCGGCAAAGATTTTCCTAAGGAACAGTTCGGCGTCAGCCTCGACCAGCCATCCTATTTGCTGGCGCTCTGTGCAGCATATTTCGCTCTGTTGCTCTTGAATGGCGGTTTCCTAATGCTGCTAAATACATTTAAGAATATCACAGGTGAACGGATGCTTCGCCGCCTTCGCTATATGCTTTATGAGCGAGTCCTCCGGTTTCCCAGTACCCATTACCAAAAGGTCAGCCAAGGCGAATTGACCGCCATGATTACGGCGGAAGGGGAATCCTTGCATGAATTCATTTCGGAATCGATTTCGGTCCCGCTATTTCAGGGCGGCACTTTGATTACAATTCTCATCTTCATGTTTGCACAGAACCCGATATTGGGTGCGGCTGCGCTCGCCATGTTTCCGATCCAAGCCTATGTCGTTCCCAAGCTGCAACGTCGGCTTAATCTATTGAGTCGTGAACGTGTCGAGCGGGTTCGGACCTTTTCCGGCAGGCTGAGCGAAACCGTGTCCGGTATCGGCGACATCCACAACCATGACACATTGATCTATTCACTTGCCGATACAAGTTCCAAACTTCAGGACATCTACCGGGTTCGCTTTGAGTTCTTCCGGATCAAATATTTCATGAAGGCGCTTAATACGTTTCTTCTGAAAATGACTCCACTCCTGTTCTATACGGCTGGCGGACTGCTGGTCATTGCCGGTGATCTGACGGTTGGTGCTCTTGTTGCGGCAATTGCGGCATACGAAAACTTGGCGACACCATGGCGAGAGTTGCTCAAATATAATGAGCGCCGAGGCGCCGCAATCATCAAATACCAGCAGCTCCTGTCGAATTTTGAACTTAGAAATCTCCTTAGCGAGAAAATCCTAGAACCAAGCTTAGAGACCGTACCGAGACTTAAAGGCCCGGTAATATTCGACAAAGTCACCGCCATCGATGAGGACGAGACGAAGATTCTGGATAACGTTTCACTGGAAATACCACAGGAACAGAGGCTTGCTATTATCGCCGACGCCGCTGGCCGTGACATTCTCGGTCGTACGCTTACAGGACTCGCCTCTCCAAGCGATGGTAAGGTGAAAATTGGCGACAAGCCGCTCGCCGCATTGTCACAAGCTACGATTGGGGGCCGCATTGGTTATGTCGGCTCCGACTCCTACGTTTTTGACGGAACAATTGGCTACAACTCAACATATGGCTTGTTGCGCAAATTACCCGCGGAAAACCCAAACAGTGGCTACGACTATGAGGAAGCAAGAGCCACTGGAAACAGCCCATTTGATGCAAATGAAGACTGGCGGGATTTGGCGCTAGCCGAATTGAAGTCCGAAGATGAATTGCAGCGCTGGTGGTCCAAAGTCATGCACAGTGTCGAACTCACGGATCTTCTGTTTCATCGCGTCTTGGCCACAACCCCGGATTTATCAGGATCGAAAGAGCTTAAGGATAAACTCTTGCGGGCGCGGATGCGAATCGCCGAGCACTTTGACGCAAGGCCCGAGCTTCATGATTTGGTTCAAATATTCGACTTCACAAAATATCTTCCCAACGTTTCCATTGCTGCCAATCTGATTTTCGGCGAAGCCAGGGACGAAACGTTCGACGTCACCAAATTCGGATCGAATTCCTTCGTCCGTGAGATTCTGCGCGATTCGGGTCTCGAAAAGCGCTTCCGAGAAATCGGCTTCGAACTTGCCGGACAGCTGGTGGAAATTTTCGGCAGGGCCGATATCGATCCTGTTCTTATGGATCGATTTAGTTTTATCGATACCGCCACACTTGAGCGCTTGAAATCTGTCGTTATTGCTGCAGAACAGTTGGGTGCGCAAAATCTCAGCGACGATCTTGTTGCCGAGCTAATTTCCCTGGCATCACAGTTCATTGCCGAACGCCACCGACTGGTTGTTATCGACGACGAA
>CAYWBS010000137.1:0-7374 GCA_964456215.1 uncultured Hyphomicrobiaceae bacterium | reverse complement strand
CGACCATGGCATCAAGGTGGGGCTTCGCTTCACCATGACCACGGATAATTACCAGGAACTGCCCGACCTCCTGGCCCTCGCCGAGGATGAGCAGGTCGACAAGTTCTATCTTTCCCATCTCGTCTATGCCGGCCGGGGCAACAAGCATCGGGGCGACGACGCGGCCTGGGAGATTACGCGCCGCTCCATGACGCTGCTCTTCGAGACGGCCTGGTCCTACGTCGAACGCGGCATCGACAAGGAGTTCGTGACCGGCAATAACGACGCCGACGGCGTGTTTTTCTATTTCTGGGTCAAGGAGCGCTTCCCCGAGCACGCCGCGCACATCCGCGCCAGGCTCACGCAGTGGGGTGGCAATGCCAGCGGCGTCAACGTCGCCAATATCGACAATCTCGGCAATGTCCATCCCGATACGTTCTGGTGGCATTATTCGCTCGGCAATGTCCGCGACCGTCCTTTTTCCGAAATCTGGCAGGACGTTTCCGACCCGGTCATGGCCGGCCTCAAACGGCGGCCGAGAAAAATCCACGGCCGCTGCGGCGCCTGCCGCCATTTTGATATCTGCAGCGGCAATACGCGGGTTCGCGCCCTGCAGCTCACCGGTGATCCCTGGGCCGAGGACCCGGCCTGCTATCTGACCGACCGGGAAATCGGCGTCGACACCGGCCAGGACAGATTGACCGTAAGACCATTTCGAGGACAGGCACATGAGGCCGAGCACGACTATTCGCTTTAGCGCTCTCCTTGCGGCGCTTTTCATTCCCTGGCCGGCCCACGCGCAAGCGGATGCGCCGGATGCGGCGGCACTTTACAAGACCCATTGCGCTTCCTGCCATGGCGCCGACCGCCTCGGCGGCCAGGGGCCGGCGCTCATTCCGGAAAATCTGAAACGGCTGCGCAAAAAAAACGCGGCCGGCGTCATCGCCAAAGGCCGCGCGGCGACGCAGATGCCGCCTTTCGGCGCGGTCCTGCCCGAACAGGCGGTCGCCGCGCTCGTTCAGCACATCTTCACGCCGCTGCCAAAAAGTCCGGAGTGGGGGGCGGCGGAGATTCAGAAGAGCCGAATTATCAATAAATCGCCGCCGGATATTACCAAGCCGGTGTTTGCCGCCGACCCGCGCAATCTCTTCGTCGTCGTCGAGGCGGGCGACCACCACATCACCATCCTAGATGGCGACAGGTTCGAGCCCATCCATCGCTTCAAGAGCCGTTTCGCCCTCCACGGCGGGCCGAAATTCACACGCGACGGGCGCACCGTGTTCTTCGCCTCGCGGGACGGCTGGATCACGAAATACGATCTGTGGAGCCTGACCATATTGGCCGAGGCGCGGGCGGGCATCAATACCCGCAATATCGCGGTCTCGCCTGACGGCCGCTATGTCATGGTCGCCAACTATCTGCCGCACACGCTGGTGCTGCTGGATGGGCGCGATCTGAACGTGATCAAGGTATTTCCGGTCACCGATGGCAAGGGCCCGAGCTCCAGGGTGAGCGCCGTCTACACGGCGCCTCCGCGGCAAAGTTTCATTGCCGCACTCAAGGACCTGAAGGAGGTCTGGGAAATATCCTACAGCGATAAGCCGCCCTATCACGGCTGGGTGCATGACTATCGGATCGAAGGGCCGCCCGAACAGCCGGGAAAATTTCCGGTGCGCCGGATCAAGCTGGATGATTATCTCGACGATTTCTTCTTCGACCAGCCTTACCGCCATCTCGTCGGCGCGGCGCGGAACGCGAAAAACGGCGTCGTCTTGAACCTTGCCGTTGGCAGGAAAATCGCCGATTTGGATCTGACCGGCCTGCCCCATCTGGGCTCCGGCATTACCTGGCGGCGCGGCGATACGACCGTCCTGGCGACGCCCAACCTCAAGGCGAACGAAATCAGCATCATCGACATGAAGACCTGGAAAACCATCAAACGGCTGAAAACCCTCGGGCCGGGTTTCTTCATGCGCAGCCACGAGAATTCCCGTTATGCCTGGGCCGACGTCTTTTTCGGACCCCATCGCGACGCCATGCACGTTATTGACAAACAGTCGCTGGAAATCGTCAAAACGCTGCGCCCGGCGCCGGGCAAGACCGCGGCGCATGTCGAATTCGACCGGAGCGGCCGCCATGCCCTTGTCAGTATTTGGGATATGGAGGGCGCGCTCGTCGTCTATGACGCCGACACGCTTGAGGAGGTCAAGCGCATTCCAATGGTCAAGCCTTCGGGCAAGTACAATGTCCATAACAAGATCACGTTATCGGAGGGCACGAGCCATTGACGTAAATCCGGCTAAAGACATCGCTGTCGTCCTGGCGGCACACGGAGACCGCGCCGGGTATAGGCGGAATGAGGCGCTCATGGCCCACAGATTGGCCATACAGGAGCATGGCCATTTCCGTTCCGTCGTCTGCGGCGTCTTGAAGGGGACGCCCGAACTCGAAGAGGCCTTGATGAGCGTGGCGCGGGGAAGGCCGGCGCGCATCCTCATCTATCCGCTGTTCATGAGTGATGGTTATTTCGTGAACACGGTCCTCAAGGTGCGCGTCGCCAAGCTGGACCTGCCGTTTCCGGTAACAACCTTGCCGCCCGTCGGACTGAGTGCCGACCTGCCGGACCTACTCCACAGGCGCTCGCTTGAAATTGCCGGGGAAGCCAATTTCAAGCCCAAACAATCAAGACTTCTATTGGTTGGCCACGGCTCGAAAATCGGACACGCCTCTTCCAAGGTGACCGAGAAGGTGGCGCGGCAACTTGCCGCTTACGACGTCTTCGCCCAGGTGCAAACGGCCTACCTCGAGGAACTGCCCCTTCTCCATAATCAATTGGCGGCGGATCGAAAGCAGACGGTTGTCGTCGGATTTTTTGCGAGCGACGGCCTCCATGCCTATGACGACGTGCCGGCGGCGATTGCCGAAACGGGAGCAAACGCAGTCTATACCGGCGCTATTGGCAGTCATCCGGCATTCGCGGAGATCATTTTCAAGGAACTCATCGCATTCAGCGCGCATTCTTTGTAACCGGCTCGCAAGGCAGGCGCGTCTCCCCGGTCTCGGCGAAGGTTGCAAGCGCGGTTACGTCGGCAATGGCGACGCGCTCCTGATCCGTCGTGACGCCCAAAGATCTGAGTTTCGCCAGGGCGCGCGAAAAGCTCTCCGGTTTCATGCCGAGCCGGCCGGCGATCAGCCCTTTTTCATATGGCAACCCGACTTCGCAGGCCCCCTCCCGGCAGGGGCAGAGCTGCACGAGAAAATCGGCCAGCCGGCGCGGGCCCGACAGAAGCTTGATCTGCTCGATCTGTTCCACAAGATATTTCAAATGGTAGGAAGCCGACGCCAGCATGGAAAGGGCGAGATCCGGCTTGTCATGGATCATCTTGCGAAGGAGATTGCCGTCGATCTTTACGAGCCGGGACGGAGAGACGACTTCCGCGCAGGCCGGATATTTGCCGCCAAGGAACATGGCGGCTTCGGCAAATGTCTCGCCCCGGCTGAACATGCCGACAACGGCTTCGTCACCGTCCGGCGTTATGCGGTAGACTTTAACCCAGCCGTCGAGAATGACATAGAAGGCTTTGGCGGGATCGCCCTGTTGGAACAGCAGGGCGCCCTTTTGGTAGAAGGCCGGTCCGTGGTGACCGATCAGGCGGTGCGCGGCTTCATCGGGCAGGGCGCCGAAAAGCGGAGTCGATTTTACGGTGCGCCAATCGTTTTGGTCCACTCTGCAACCTCGCCTGCGCCTTCGGACGCTTCTCCCGCATTGTGAAGTTTTCGATGTCCGATTTCAAGGCGGCAATCGTCATCAGGCGGTCCTATTCGTAGCGCAATGCATCGATCGGGTTCAACCGCGCCGCCTTGCGGGCCGGAAAAAACCCGAAAATCAAGCCAACGCTGGCCGATGCTCCAATCGCCACAAGTATCGTCTCCGGGCTTATGAGAACGGGCCAGTCGGCGACTTTGGCAACGATGAATGTCGACACAATGCCGAAACTGAGGCCGATGGCGCCACCGACGAGACAGAGGACAACGGACTCCGTCAGGAACTGGGCAAGTATATCGCGGCCACGGGCGCCGACGGCGATGCGAAGACCGATCTCGCGCGTGCGCTCGGTGACGGAAACGAGCATGATGTTCATGATACCGATGCCGCCGACGACAAGCGAAATTGCCGCCGTTGCCGCGAGCAGCCAGGTCAATGTTTGTTGCGCCGCGCGGCGTGTCTTGACGATCTCCGCAATATTGCGGACAGAGAAATCGTCCTCTTTTCTTGGACCGATCCGCCGCCTGGCGCGAAGGAGCTCGGTAATCTGGCTTTCCACGGCGCCGAGCTCCTCATTGTCGGCGACCTTCACGAGGATTGTGCCAACCTGGTTTGGAACCGCGGCCGTGCCGCTGACGAGCCGCGAACGCGCCGTCGTAATCGGCACGAAAACAATGTCGTCCCGGTCCCGCCACCCCCCCGACTGCCCGCGGGTTTCCATGGTGCCGATGATTTTGAACGGTATGCCGCCAACTCGCACCTGTTCGCCGACGGGAGAGGCCGAACCGAACAGTTTCTGCGCGACGGTCGAGCCCAGAACGGTGAATTTGACGCCGCTTCTTACTTCGCGCGGCGTGAAAAAACGCCCGTCCGCGATCCGCCAATCCTGTACCTCGGGAAATTCCGCATGGACGCCCGTCACCGACGTCGTCCAGTTTTGATTGCCGTAGATGACCGGCGCCGTCTTGTTCAGGTTTCCCGTCGCCAGGGAAACGCCCTGCAGCTGGGTGAGTATGGCCTCCATGTCGCCTTCCGAAAACGCCTTCGCGGTTCCGGCTTCGCTGCGCCGTCCGCCGAAACGTCTGGAGCCGGGTGACAGGGTGAGCATGTTGGTGCCGAGCGCGCTGATCTGATCTTCGATCTGCTTTCGCGCCCCGCTGCCGATAGCCGCCATGACGATGACCGATGCGACACCGATGATGATGCCGAGCGTCGTCAGTATGCTGCGCATGGCGTTGAGGCGGATGGCGACAATCGCGGTGCTGAAACAATCGAAAAGCGTCATGGCGCATGAGCCTCCGCTTTTTTGCTGTCTTTGATAAGTTTGCCGTCGCGGAAGCTGAGATGCCGGCGGGCGTAATCGGCGATTTCAGCTTCATGGGTGACGAGGATGACCGTGAGCCCCGTCTTGTTGAGTTCGGTGAACAAATTCATGATCTCGATCGAGGTTCCGGTATCGAGCGCGCCGGTGGGTTCGTCGGCAAGGATAATTCGAGGATTGGTTACCAGCGCACGGGCAATGGCGACATGTTGCTGCTGGCCTCCGGAAAGCTGTGAGGGCGTATGTCCCAGACGGTCGCTCAGTCCGACTTTTTTCAGCCGCCGGCGCGCCGCCGAATTGGCATCTATATCGGAATTTGGGCGGTAAACCAGGGGCAGCCTGACATTCTCCAGCGCCGTCGTGCGCCGCAGCAGGTTGAACTGCTGAAAAACAAAACCGATTTCACGGTTTCGGAAACGAGCGAGCTCGTCCGCCGTGATATCGCCAATGTTTACGCCGTCGATCATCAGTTTTCCGGACGTCGGGGTGTCGAGGGCGCCGATCAGATTGAGAAGCGTCGACTTTCCCGAGCCCGACGGTCCCATGATGGCGACGAACTCGCCGTGATTGATCTCAAGATCGACGTTATTCAGGGCCTTCAGCGTCTGTTCGCCCATCGCATATATCTTGGTCAGACCGGCACAGGATATGAGCGGTCTTTGGGGCGCGCGGGCAGGGAGATCGGCGACGGCGTTCATCGTTTTTTCCCGGTGCGGACGCGCGTTACGACTTTGTCGCCTTTTTTCAAGATGCCGCCGGCGATCTCGCTATAGGCCTCATCGGCGAGACCCAGACGTATCCGTCGCGGTAGAAGCTTGCCTCCGTCGACCAGCCAGACGACGGCGGGCCGGGTCGTCTCCCGCCGCTCCTCGCGCCATTTGGCGAAGATCTTCGCTTGTTCCGCGGTCATGATGCCGCCAAGGATCCTGGCGAGATTACCGCGAGGACGCCCGCCGCCGCTTTCCTGCCGCCGGGAGCTCTGCTCACCTGTCCGCCGCCTGCCACGCCTCTCGCTGGCGGGCGTTCCTGGCGCGTTCTGCACGATCTTCTCGGCTTCGATCCGCCGTGCCCGCGCCTCGTCCAGAGCCGATTTCAGCTTGTCCTGCTGCGCCTTTGTGAGATTTAGGAGCTCGGCAAGCTCGGCCAAAAAGGCTTCGTTGCGTCCCCAGTGAGGCACTGTCTCGGCGCCGGGCACGCCTTGCGGCGGACGGAAGCGGATGGCGGCGTTCGCCACGCGGAGCACCCCTTCCTTCCTGCCGGTAACGATTCGCGCCGTTGCCGTCATGCCGGGCAAAAGTTTCTCGCGGGGGTTATCGGCGCGGACGATAACCGTATAAGTCACAACGTTGTTTTCGTTCGTGCCGCCAATGCGAACCTGATCGACGCGTCCGGCGAAAGTCTGATCCGGGTGGGCATCGACAGTGAAAGTGACGGTGTTTCCCATTTCGATCCTGCCAATGTCGGCCTCGTCAACCAGCGTCGCAAGCTGAATCTTCGACAGGTCCTGCGCGATCCTGAAGAGCACGGGCGCCGACAGGCTTGCCGCGACCGTCGCGCCGGGATCGATGTTTCTCGCAATCACGATGCCATCGATGGGGGATCTGATTTCCGTGCGTTCAAGATCGATTTTGGCCTGGTCCAAATCGGACCGGCGCTGCGCGACCGACGCAATTGCGTTTTGTAACTGCGCCTTGGCGATGCTCAGATCCGCCTCGGCGGCGGTGAGCGCGGTTTTCGTTGCGCTCAGAACGCTTTGTGAGGAGGCGCCTCGTTCGGCAAGTTGCTGCTGCCGCGCCAGATCTTCCTCGGCTTTCTGGGTAAGGGCCCCGTTTTTCTTGATTGTGGCATTTTGAACCGCGACGTCGGCAATGGCCATCTCCAAATTGGCTTCGGCGGATTTTACCCTTGCCTGGAAGGTCTTCTTGTCGACAACCGCGAGCAGATCGCCGGCCTTGACCTTGCTGTTGAAATCAACTTTTACGTCGGCGATTTGACCGGAAAGCTGCGAACTCAAATCGACGGTGATCAGTGCCTGGACGGAGCCGGTGGCCGAGACGCTTTGCTCGACACGGCCGCTATCGATGGTTGCGGTTTCAAAGGTATAGTTCGGAGAGTCTTCGCGCCAGAAATAGTACCAGGCGCCCGCGCCGAGGACCGCCAAAGCCGCCAATAACAAGGGCCAGCCATAAAGAGATCGGCTTCGGATTCCGGCCGTCATGTGGGAACTCCTTTACGGTTCGAGGCGCAACGGTATCGGCGTTGGCGTTTCAGGCCAAGAAACAGGGCCAACACCAACTTGGGGTGCCAA
>CAYWBS010000136.1:0-7392 GCA_964456215.1 uncultured Hyphomicrobiaceae bacterium | reverse complement strand
TAGATGTCGCCGTCCTTATCGATTGCGTCGCAGGAGCCGGTGGAGGAAATCGGCTTGCCTTCAGCGGTTTCGAGGACAGAGCCCATGCAATCCTGCGTCGAGAGGTGAATCGGAATTTTCGGATCGTCCGCGACGATGACGCCCTTCAAATGAAACCGGTTGAGGTTGCGCGTCTCCGAGAGCTTGATGATTTCTTCCGTGGCCGTTGCATAGGTCACGCTGCCGCCGCCCTTGAACTCGGCCGCCGCGGCCGCGGAAGAGAGAATGGGCGTTGCAATCGCGCCGGCAATTGATGCAATGCATATGATCGCGAATTTGGGCATTCAGTTTTCCTTTCAACCAGACTTATGCCTCCAGTGAATACAGATAATTTGGGGCGATTGGCGGGCAAGGGCAGCACGGTCTTCGATAGGGAGGCAGGACGGCCTTCCGTTTACGGGGCCCAATGGGAGAGACGCAGAGCGGGAACGAATACAGGCTCGGAGAATGACCATCCGGCGCCGAGGCAAGCTGGTGGCGGACGCGCCTTCGCCGGTGCCGGAATTGCCGCCCACAAAGCGTCAGGGTCCCTCCGGCACTGTTCAAATCATTTTTGACGGCTGTCATCTCCGCGACGTTTTCTTGTTTATACCCACTTGAAATTCCGGTTGGCGAGCGCCCATCTTTGCTGTGCGCCGATAAGTTGGAGGCATTGCATATGACGAACGCGACTAAGACCCGAAAACGCGCCCGGCTCGCCGGCGCCACCCTGCTCGCCCTGATGTGGCTCATGCCGGCATCGCCCGGATTCGCGGACGCCGCCATCGGCAAATTGGCTCCGGACTTCGTCGGGATCGACAGCAACGGCAAGACTCACAGGCTGAAAGACCTGCGCGGCAGGATCGTCGTTCTGGAATGGACCAATCATGAATGCCCGTTCGTCGGCAAACACTATGGCACCGGCAATATGCAGGCGTTGCAGAAGGAAGCGACGGACAAGGGCATCGTCTGGCTTTCGGTGATCTCATCGGCCCCCGGCCGGCAGGGCCATGTCGAGCCTGCGGAGGCAAACGAATTGACCGAAAATCGTAATGCCGCGCCAACGGCGGTTATCCTGGATGGCAAAGGCGAGATCGGACAGTCCTATGGTGCGAAAACGACACCGCATATGTACGTGATCGATACCAAGGGCGAACTTGTTTATATGGGCGCGATTGACGACCGACCCTCCGCCGACCATGGCGATGTCAAGATCGCCAGGAATTACGTCCGCGCCGCGCTGGATGCGCTCGCGGCCGGCAAACCGGTCGAGCCCCGCGTGACGCGGGCCTATGGCTGCTCGGTGAAATACGGGTTTTAGAGCATGCACCGACCAAATAGACCCATTTGACCGGAACATGCTTTAAATGACGCTCCTAACAGTGGAAGGGGCGGCTTAAACCGTTTTGGTGCGATGGCGATGCGCGGCGCGAACGAGCGCGGCTTATACCCATTCTGAGGCGTACCGCGCGCGGCACCTTCATTTCCCTCATGAACCATTCGCTGTTGCTGAAGCCGCACAGATCGCGCTGGATCATCACATACCAAAGGGCTTCGCCGGCGGCCTCAAGGAGGCGGTCGCGCTCATCCCGGCCGCCCTCACCCTCTTCAGGCCGGCCAGCCTCCGACAGCGCGGCGAGCGCTTTCTCAAGCCGCTTAACGAGCCGCCCATAAGTTGCGGCCTTCTCCGCCAGGATCTCCTGCTCCAGCGGTTCGGCGAGCGGCTCCGGAGGCGGCTTGCGCCGCAACAAATTTGGCGGGCGGACGGTCATGGGGCTAGGTCCTAGACCATTTTAGTTCACGGCGAAAGGGAGGGGAGCAAGTTGATCGGGTTTCGGCCATCTGTTTGCCGCCGGTCAGACGTTACCGGCTGGCCCGGAAGTGATTCCTGAGCGCCAGGATCAACAGGACGATCAAGACCGCCGATATGAGCGCCTGAACGATCCCGGCAAATGCAACGCCATCGGGGATCGCCGGGACAAGCGCGCTTCCTCCCGCCGATGCTCTGTAGCTGGCGTCTGTGCCGTAGAGACAGGCATGTGCCTGATTTGCCTTGTCCGCGGGCAGGATACCGAGAAAGAGAACGGCCTTCTCGACGGAAAGGAGAAGCGCCGAGATGAGCGGCGCGCCCTTGCCGGCGATGCAAGTCAGGGGCGGCGGGGGCGGCAGGGCTTCGATGGCGAGGGTGAATTTCGCATGGGCCGGGAGAAGGTCCACGGACCACGCCTTCAGTGACGCCCAAAGCCAGCTGGCCGTGTCCATCGGATAGCGGGGTCCATGCGCGTCGAAATGTTTGGCCAGATAATAGTAAAAGAATAGCGCGGTCGAGGCGGCCCACCAGCCAAACGGGCGGATGAAGGAATGGCCGAAGCCCGACAGCAACTCGTAGGCGATGCCGAACCAAAACCGCCAACTCAGCAAGTTATCGCTGCCGCCCCGCCGCGCCCGCAACTCGCCCTCGAAAAAGATCCTTTCCTGCTCGCGGTCTTGGCTTTGAATGGCGATCAGCTTCAGCGCTCGGTAGCGCTCGGCGAGGTCTCGCATTGCGCCGGCGTTTCGCCGAAAGACACGCAGCGTTGAGCGAAGAAAGCCGCCAGGCTCGACATTCGGGGCGATGGACAGGAAGTCGAAGCGCGGGGCTTCCGTGAACCGCGCGTGAACGAAGCTTGGAACCTCCCCGAAGCGGGTATTCGCCAGGGAGAAGATTTGCTCGGCGCGCATGGAGCTAAAATCCGACTTTTCGTCAAACCGTGTCGCGGCAAACTCGGCCGGGCGCGCAAAAACCGTCCGGCTGAAATCGGCCGGCCCCTTGAATACTGCCAGTTTGAATCCCGTTTCGCCCAGGAACCGAGCCTTGTCGAAATGCGACTCCGAGGCAAATCGCGCTCCGTCGAACCGGGCAATCGCCGCGAAAAGCGCTTCGCTGAACCCGGCGACGCCTGAAAACCTCGCGCCGTCGAACCTTGCGTCGCGGCTGAAAGCGACATTCGCGAAACCCGCATTAAGATGGAATTTCGCCCTGTCGAACCACGCATTGTCCGCGAATTTGCAATCCGCAAACTCCGCGTTGCCATGGAAGGCCGCCCGGTCAAACCACACGGTCCCGGAAAACTCGGATTTGTAAAACTCGGTGCTGGCAAAAAACTGTACCTTGTTGAATCCGGCGGCGCCGAGAAATCCGGCATTGCGGAAGCTGACCGGTCCGGCAAACTCGGTGCCGCTGAACCACGCATTGCCGTCAAATCTTGCATCGGTGAACGTTGCCTTGCCGAGGAATTGCGCATTGCCGAATCTTATTTCGTGCGAGAACCGCGCGTGGTCAAAGTCCGCATCGCCGGGGAACAGAAAATTGCTGAAATCCGACGGTTGTTTAAACCAAAATCCGCGCAGGTCCGTTTGCGCCGTGGCCAGCCAAAGTTCGGTTTCCGCATTTGCCGGCAGAAGTTTGTCGGATGTTTTTTCTTCAACCGCCCATTTCCCCGAAGCCTCCAGCGTCTGCCGCACGACGCACATGGCGCGCGCCCATACATTCCAGGGGACCCGGCCGAGCGCATAGCGCCGGAAGCCGGCCCTGCGGCGCGCCGCGGCAAATCTTTCACCTGCCGGACTGCGGCTCCTGATCCAGGGATTGAGGCTTTCCAGTTCCGCCCGCCATCCGGCGCCGTCGAAGCCATTTACTCTACGCTGGCCGTCGTTCATAGCGGCGTCTACTCTAAGAATTGGCCGGGATCGTACGCTTTCCTGCAAGCAACCGGACACCTACCGGCGTTCAAAGGGGCCACTTACATTTTTGCAGAGTTTTCGGCCCGGCCATTAGCGTGCCAAAGAACAGCAAATATATGAAGCCTTATTTTGCGCAGGCGTTAACCGAAGACGCCATGACCGGTCCGCGCCGTCCCGCACATCAATCCAAAAGAGTGAGACCTCCGGCATTGGCATCAGTGTTGGACATGGCAATCCATCATCGGACAGTTGGGCTCAAATGAGCCGCGACGCCGCGAACCATGGTAAGAGATGAGGTCGCGTCGCCAGATTGAAGCCTATCGGGATCCTTGCAGTGCAGACAAAACTCCAAACAGCCATTGTCTCGGGAATTGGTGGCCGTTTTTTTTATGGCTGGATTATCGTCGCCGCCGCGAGCCTCGGGATTTTCACCAGCGGACCGGGGCAGTCTCATACCTTCAGCGTATTTGTCGGGCCGATCGGCGCCGATCTCGGTATTTCAAAAACCTCGATGGCGACGGCCTATGGCTTGGCGACGCTTGCCGCGGCCGCATTGCTTCCGCAGGCGGGCCGCCTTGTCGACCGCTATGGCCCCCGGCGCATGCTCATTGTCGTTACCGCGTCGCTTGGTGTGGCGTGTCTGTTGTTCGGCGCCGCGGCGAATTTCCTATGGCTCGCGGTCGGTTTCGGCGCCTTGCGGTTTCTGGGTCAGGGCTCGCTGATGCTCGGCTGCGCCAATCTTGTTTCGCATTGGTTCAGCCGCAACCGTGGTTTGGCGATGAGTCTCATGGCCTTCGGTTTTGGCGTCTCCATGGCCGTCCACCCGCCGCTTTCGCAATATCTGGTGGCAACGATCGGCTGGCGCCAGGCCTGGGTCGTGCTGGGCGCCTTGACCTGGCTCCTGATGCTGCCGGCCGTGCTGCTCTTCGTACAAGACAAACCGGAAAATCTCGGACTTTATGCCGATGGCCAGCGCCAGGACCTCCCACAAGATCCGCCTTCCGGCAGGGACGACGGAGCCGACCCGGGGGCAGGGAGGATCGACGGGCTGTCACTTGCCGAAGCGTTTCGAACGTCGGGCTTCTATATTCTGTCGGCAGGCTGGTTCGCCATCGCCATGCTGGTCACGACGCTGCATTTCTATCAAGTGTAGATCCTCACCAGCCAAGGGGTTGCGACGGAGGTTGCGGCGCGCGTTTTTGCCGTCGCCGCCTCGGCCATGATGGTCGCCATGCCGTTTGTCGGCCGCGCCTTCGACATCTTTCGCACGCGCCACGTGTTTGCCTTTGGGCTGCTCGTGACGGCGGCTTGCCTGATTGCCATAACGTTCGTTGAAACGGCTTTGGGCGCGGTGCTCTACGCGATTTTGTTCGGCATCAACAATGCATTCAGCATGACCATGTTCGGCTATATCTGGCCGCGCTATTTCGGCCGCGAGCATCTCGGAAGCATCCAGGGAACCGGGCAGATGATCGGCGTCGTCGGCGCATCCCTTGGCCCGCTCCCGGTCGGCCTCGCGTTCGATCTCGCCGGCGATGCGACACTTACCCTGCAGCTTCTGGCGCTCTACCCCATCGCCGCGGCGATCGTCGCTGTCCTTTTCCTTCGAACGCCGCCCAGGATGCGGGGCATCGGACACCTGGAATGAGATTGCGGGCGGTTCTGGTCTTCGCACTTGCTTATGAAACCTAGCGGGCGTAGCTTGTCGCCGCTGATTTGGCCGGCAAGAGGGCCGCGCCATAGGTTGTTTGACATCACCTTATCCGGGGAGAAATTCCATGGGCTTCTTAGCCGATTCGCTTGCGCGCGTTCAGCCATCGCCGACGATTGCGGTCACGACGAAAGCGCGCGAGCTAAAAGACGCCGGGCTCGACGTGATTGGCCTGGGCGCCGGCGAACCCGACTTTGACACGCCCGACAATATCAAGCAGGCGGCGATCGACGCCATTAATCGCGGCGAGACGAAATACACCGCCGTTGACGGCATCCCCCAGCTGAAACAGGCGATTGTCAACAAATTCAAGCGCGAGAACGATCTGACCTACGCGACCGACGAGATCACGGTTGGCACAGGCGGCAAGCAGGTGCTGTTCAACGCCTTTCTGGCGACACTCAATCCGGGTGACGAAGTCATCATTCCGGCGCCCTATTGGGTCAGCTATCCCGATATTGTCCTGCTATGCGGCGGCACGCCCGTTTTTGTCGAAACGACACTCGAATCCGGTTTTCGTCTGACGCCTGAAGCGCTCGACAAGGCGATCACGCCGAACACCAAATGGTTCATTTTCAACTCGCCATCCAATCCCTCCGGCGCCGCCTATGGCAGAGAGGAGCTGAAGGCGCTGACCGATGTTCTGATGCGCCACGGCCATGTCTGGGTGCTGACCGATGACATGTATGAGCATCTGACCTATGACGGTTTCACCTTCGTCTCGCCCGCCGAGCTGGAGCCCGGGCTTGCGGGTCGCACGCTCACCTTGAACGGCGTTTCCAAGGCCTATGCGATGACCGGCTGGCGGATCGGCTATGCCGGCGGGCCGAAAAAACTCATCAAGGCAATGGCGAAAATTCAGTCGCAGTCCACCTCGAACCCGTCATCCGTGAGCCAGTGGGCGGCGGTAGAGGCTTTGGAAGGGCCGCAGGATTTCATCCCCGAGCGGGCCAAGGTCTTTAGGGACCGGCGGGATTTGGTGGTCTCGATGCTCAACCAGGCAAAGGGGATCAACTGCCCGACACCGGAAGGCGCGTTTTATGTCTATCCGTCCTGCGCCGGCTGCATCGGCAAGAAAACGCCAAAAGGCACGGCCTTGCGGTCGGATGAGGATTTCGTCACGGCGCTTTTGGAGGAAGAAGGGGTGGCCGTCGTTCATGGTGAAGCGTTCGGCCTGTCGCCTTTCTTCCGGATATCCTACGCGACCTCGACCGAGGCGTTGGAAGAGGCCTGCCGCCGCATTCAAAGATTTTGCGCGGGATTGACCTGAGAACCGCACTTCCGGCACAAATTCGTAAAGACCCGGAATAAATGCGCGTTTTTGAGCGTATGTGGTAAGCGGGACTCCGTTTGCCCGCAGCAGTGCTATCTTGTCCAGGGAGGTTGTTTTATGATTCGGACATTGTTTTGGAAAAGGCAAAGCTTACTCGTTGGTGCGGTTGCCGCGGCCACCGTGGTTGCGGCGACAAGCTTCAGTGCCACGGCGGCCGATGATCCTATCGCCGCACGCAAATCCATGATGCAGACTGTCAAGGCCGCGGCCCAGGTATCGGGGGCGATCGTCAAGGGCGAGATGCCTTACGACGCAAAGTCCGCCGTATTGGCTCTCCGCGCCATAAACTCGGTGGCGACCGGCATCGTTAATTTCTTCCCCGAAGATTCGAAGACCGGGGGCAAGACCACCGTGTCACCAAAGATTTGGGAGGATATGGCTGGATTCAAGGCCAAGATGGCGAAATTTCAAACTGATTCCGCTGCGGGGATCAAGTCCGCAGAGGGCGGCGCCGACGCGTTCAAGGCGGCGTGGGATACGGTGAGCAAGAATTGCAAGGGCTGCCATCAAGACTACCGGATCAAAAAGAAGGAATAATTCGTTTCATAAGCCAAAGCATTCTTTTGCAAAACGAATTGGGCTGGGAGCACTCTCTCAGCCCATTTTG